>CALYOS010000001.1 GCA_945267035.1 uncultured Neisseriaceae bacterium
TATTGGCACTGGTGGCACTAAGCAGTTGTACACCACGGTTTGAGCCATTTGTGGGTATCACCTCGGGCAAAAACCGCGCCTATGCCGCACCGGTAGAAGCGATAGAATACAATTATGAAAATGTATCTGGAGGCAGCATTGGTGGCGGCTGTATACCTAATACGCCGGAAGTGGATGATTATGATGTGGGCAAAAAACGCTATGGCGGTGGCTCAACCTGTGGCGCAGCAGCTTTGCGGGCAAAATGGACGCCAGGGATGAGTATGCGCATTTCCTGGAAACTTCTACCTTATCCAGGTTGGCGACCCAGAGGTTTAAAAGTGCCAGGTATGGTACTCGATCACGATCAATTAAATATTATTGACCAATATGATGAATTTTATTCCTCCGAAATACCGTTACCGCCGCCTCCTCCATCAGCCGGTGATGATTTTGGCAAGGTAGCGAATATTACGGTGCATTTCTTAGCATGTAACCAGATATTTATTACTTATGGCACCGTAGAGGAAGGAAAAAATGAGGTGTACTGGAAACTGTTTGATGAAAGCCTGAAATTGTGTACGCCACGCCCCAGTGTTAAATCAATGGCAGATTACCGCAAACATAAAGCCAAAATGGATGCGGTTAAGGCAGAACGAAAACAGCTGCCGCAAATTATCCTGCCGCGCTATATTAAGCAGTTAGAGGCAGAGGGTAAATTGCCGCTAAGCAGCAGTAAAAAATAATGGAGGGAGAAGAAAATGGCTGATGAAAATGAGATCAATAAAGAAGAATCTGCTAATTCATTAACCCGGGATAGCAGTAATCATGTTAGGGGAGATAAATATTCTTTATTTAATCGGCGGTCGCAAACAAATGCGGTGAATGTGCCCAACCCAGACAAAGACAAGGATCACAAAAACAAACAGCGCAAAAGCTGGGATGAAAAAAACGCGTTGGAAAAGGCAGCGAGTACAGTTGCTCGGGAGCTGAGAAAAGCCGCCAAAGGAGTAAAAGATGTCGGCAGGGAAATGAAACAAACAGGGCAGGAGCTGGAAGCGCTTGGAGAGAAAATCAAAGATAAGGTACAGGATGCGCTGGGAGAGATACTGCCGGGTAAAAATATCGAATTTAAATGATCGCTTAATATAGCAAAATAGTATATTGGCATATGAATAACTCAATGATAAAATAACGATAATCAGTAAATATATCTTAATGATTAATCAATATGTTTACATTGCCTAATTAGAGTAAAAAATGCTAATTTAAAGTCTAAAAATAACAGAATAAAAAAACTTAGTGATGTAGAAGCGGAAAAAACCAAACATCATCCATATCCCAAAGGATAGAGCAATGAGTAAAACAAAAATTGGGTTAGCAATATTGGCACTGGTGGCACTAAGCAGTTGCACACCACGGTTTGAGCCCTTTGTGGGTATTACCTCGGGCAAAAACCGCACCTATGCCGCGCCGGTGGAAGCGATAGAATACAATTATGAAAATGTATCAGGAGGCAGCATTGGTGGCGGCTGTATACCAGATACGCCAGGAGTAGATGATTATGATGTGGGCAAAAAACGCTATGGCGGCGGCTCAACCTGTGGCGCAGCAGCTTTGCGGGCAAAATGGACACCAGGAATGAGTATGCGTATATCGTGGGATCTTTTACCTTATCCAGGGTGGAGACCCAAAGTATTCAATGCATCAGGATTAACATTTGACCATGATCAAGTTAACATCATGAGAAATTATGATGAATACTATTCTTACGAAATACCATTGCCACCGCCACCGCCGTCAGCCGGTGATGATTTTGGTAAGGTAGCGAATATTACGGTGCATTTTTTACCATGCAACCAGATATTTATTACCTACGGTACCATAGAAGAAGCACGCAATTCAGTGCTCAGACAAATGTTTGATGAAAGCCAGAAGCTGTGTACGCCGCGCCCCAGTGTTAAATCAATGGCAGATTACCGCAAACATAAAGCCAAAATGGATGCGGTTAAAGCGGAGCGAAAACAGCTGCCACAGATTATTTTGCCACGCTATATTAAGCAGTTAGAGGCAGAGGGTAAATTGCCGCTAAGCAGCAGTAAAAAATAATGGAGGGAGAAGAAAATGGCTGATGAAAATGAGATTAATAAAGAAGAATCTGCTACTTCTTTAACCCGGGATAGCAGTAATCATGTCAGGGGAGATAAATATTCTTTATTTAATCGGCGGTCGCAAACAAATGCGGTGAATGTGCCCAACCCAGACAAAGACAAGGATCACAAAAACAAACAGCGCAAAAGCTGGGATGAAAAAAACGCGTTGGAAAAGGCAGCGAGTACAGTTGCTCGGGAGCTGAGAAAAGCCGCCAAAGGAGTAAAAGATGTCGGCAGGGAAATGAAACAAACAGGGCAGGAGCTGGAAGCGCTTGGAGAGAAAATCAAAGATAAGGTACAGGATGCGCTGGGAGAGATACTGCCGGGTAAAAATATCGAATTTAAATGGCCGGTAACGCATAAGCCAAAAATCTTTCCAACCGAACCAGGTGGGCGTTTGCCGGCATCTATAGAGGAGATACAGAAAAATCGAGGCGATTGTTTTTATCAAGATCGCAATAAGGCAAAACCCTGCCAGAAAATATTAAAAATCAGCTTTTTCTTTGATGGCACCAATAATCATGAAAAAGCGGATAAGGTGGTGAGTGGAGCTCAACCGCCGAGTGAAGATGAACTGAAAGCAAAACAGGATCCAGCACCACAGGCCAAAATGATTCAGGCATTTACCTATCCGCGCACCAGCAATGTGGCGCGGCTGTATCATGCCTGTATGGGGGCGGGTGGAGCTCCGAGTGAAAATAATTTTGATCCAATTATGATCGAAAATGGCTGGTTTCGGCACTATATACAAGGGGTAGGGACACGGTTTGAAGAAATTGGCGATTTAAATCCCGGTTTTGCCGGCGAGGCATTCGCCCGCTATGGACAGGCAAGAATTTGTTGGGCACTGACGCGCTTGTGTCATACCTTGGGCATGTGTAAGGTTTACAATGAAAAAACCTTAGACTTGGCTGAGGCGCAACAAATGATTAAGAGCATGGATTCGCCCATTGGGCGGAAAGAGCAGCTGGATCAATTTATCGATGCCTTGGTAGAGGCTCCTGGTAATCAGCCGCAGCCACAAGCGATTAAGCTATATGTGGTCGGCTTTTCACGCGGGGCGGCCGAAGGTCGGACTTTTATCAACTGGTTGCTGGATTATCTGCTGGAGCGGCCGGAAAATGCTCAAGCAAAAGAGCAACTGGAACAATTAATGCAGCAGCGCGCGGAACAGCGCGCCAAGCTGCGGAAATATTATCGCGACTACCCAAGCAAAGAAACCGAAGCGATAGAACAAGCTAAAAAACAAGAAGAAGAGGCAAATGGGGGGCCAACCAAAAAAAAGGCAAAGAAGGAGGATTCATCTGAAGAGGATAGTTCGCAGCAAGATGACAATACACAGCAAAATGCCAGTACACAACAAAATGCCAGTACACAACAAAATGCCAGTACACAACAAGATGCGAATGCACAGCAAGGTGCCAGTACACAGCAAGGTGCCGATGCACAACAGGATAAACAGGGTAATGCGGGCAAGCCGGAGTTTATTTATCTTAAGCTAAGAGGCATTCCCATTACGGTAGAGATGTCGGGTTTATTTGATACTGTTGCCAATGTGGGGATGTCGCCGCTAGTCTCCATGATCAGTGGGCATTTTAGCTGGGCACATGGCACCATGTCGCTGGAGCGTGCAGCGGCAGCGCGTTTTGTTAAAAGCTGCTATCACTTTGTTGCCGGACATGAGCAACGAAAAAGTTTTTCGGTGGAAAGCATTTGTATTGATGGTGGCTATCCGTATGGTGGTGGCAGCGAGTTTCGCGAATATACTTATCCAGGGGTGCATGCGGATGTTGGCGGTGGCTATCCTCCTGGAGAGCAATTTAAAAGTAATTTTGGTATGGGGCATGTGGTGGCACAGGTGGCATTGCATGATATGTATGCACGCTGCTGGGAGCATGGTATGCCCATGCAGATTTGGGCTAAGCAGCCGGATTTATTTGAAGAAATGGAGAGAAAGCCAAAGTTTCAGCTGAAAAATTATGAAATAATGAATAATGACACTTTAGAAGAATTTAAAACTCAAACTGAAATGGTTACGCGCTTTAATGCCTGGCGCGATATCTCGATTACGGATAATTTGGATCAGAATTTACGCCAGCAGGTGCATCATATTACCGCCTGGCGGATTTTGCGCTGGGTAAGGAAAGGAGTGCGTGGCTATGCCGACTTTCTGGGTTTGAAAATTAAAAGGGATACGGGCACAGCGGGCGAGAAAGAGAAATATGAACAGGTATCAGCGCGCGAAAAGATTATTCGGCAGGGGCGCAGTCAGGCAAATGAAGAAGCGCGAGCGAAGAATGGTGGTGGCAGCTTGCCGCCTATAGAGCAGCCGGATCTGACTAAAGATGATCAACTATGGCAGCAGGCGGGCTTAGGCAATATTCCGCCGGAAAAGCGCGGTGAATTTTTAAAAGGTATGATCAATAAAAATTATGACCCGCGCAATGATGGTTGGGATATGCTGGAAAGTGCCAAGGAATTCAACGCTGATTATTTGCATTTTTTCCGATTTGAATCCTTTTTATCGTTGGGCTTTTGGTTAAAAGCCTTTGCCGGCAGTGTGTATATGCTAAATAATGAGGATGAAGCCGCCGAATTTAAGGATATTCACGATAAAGGGACGGCATTATATTTTGGTAAAGAGAAAAAAAAGCCCACACCGGCGATACCATTGCCGCCTAGTCAGGATGATGGCTTTAAAGATGATCCTGTCAGTGTGGAAATTCAAACTGCGCAAAAGGGACAAACTACACCAACAGCGCAAGTGTCCAATGCACCAGTGCCAAATACGCCGCCATTCGCACCGAAATCAACAGAGAGTGATTCATCGCTAAAAGAGATGATTAAGGACGCCGATCTGGGCAGTTTGATTACTGGGATCGGTATTGATGTACTCAACCGCAAAATGGAGCGCATCAAGGCAGCCCAGCAAGCAGCAATAGAGGGTAAAAAACTGAAAAAACCAAAACTCAAAGATGCGATTGCGTTGGGACAGGATATTTGGAAACGGCTTAAAACGAAAGATACCAGTGAAATACAGAAATTGCTCATACGGATTAAAAAAAGCCCCGAAGGATATAAACCTGATTTTCCGGCAGTGACGCAATTGTTTGATGAGCAAATACATGATTCGCGCGCTAAATATATGCATACCTTGCTTGGTGATCGTGAGCCATTTACCAGCTATTTTGCCCATCGGTTGATATATAGTGGTTCGTTTTCCAATAAGCCGCTCACGCCACTGATGTTGCAGAATAATCTTGTTGGACTAGTTGGTATTACTCGTAGTGCCTATATGTCAATACGGTATGGTAATCCGGCGTATATTTTACTGGGTTTAAATAATCCTGAATTGTTTGTCACCGATGCTGATCGCAAGTTTTTGGCGGAGCTGACGGATGGTATCGATGCAGTTGTCATTGATCCGGATACCGGCAAGGTGATAATGAATGGCAAAAATGTCAAAAATTTAGTTGACTTATACAAAAAAGCGCAAAAAACCATTGAGCAGCTGCAAGAATCACTTAACCAAGCGCAGGAATGGAAGAAAGACGATTTTATCGAGACGATAAAAAACGAAATTGTTCAGAACGGCGATGAAACCATTAAAAATCTGGAACAAATCAGAGAATTATTAGCACAACAAAAAGAGGAATTGGCCAAACTTAAAGAAGCGGTTTTAGCCCATGCCGCTTCTAAAGCCGAGATGGAAAGTGCGGCAGCGGCAGATGAAGCCAATGCTGCTACCGCAGAAGCAGGCGGTGCTGAAACGGCGGCGAATGCGGAAGATGAGATTGATAGCTTGTTGAAAAAGGTGGATGAAGAAATACAGCAATTACAACAGGCTCTGCAGCCAGTGAAACAAAGTGGGGCAGCCGCTACGCCAGCGCAAGTACAAAATTTGCTACGGCAGTTGGATATGGCTCCGGCTGACAGTGTCCGACAATCTCTGCTGAATTTGTCTGCTACAGAACGGATACCATTAGCTGGCAATATGGGGCTGGGAGAAAGTTTGCCGATCGATGGGTTGGCGCAAGCTGGTGAAACAGTGGCAAATGTCAATGCTCAGCTTGGAGCGATAGCGAATAATCAAGTGCATTTATTGCCGACGCAGCAGCCATTTGCAGATATCAATCCGCAATCCATGGCTGAGTATTTACGGGCACAAATTAGTCAATATCAGCATCAATTGCATCAACAAACGGCCAATACGCTGACAATGTTACAAAATGGGGTAGATGACCCACAATCGCTGGCTCAGGCTTTTTATCGCAATGCTCAGGGAGATATTGCGGATCAGGCAGTAACTAATATTAGTAGAACCACTTTGGATACCTTGGGCTTGTCGGAACTGGAATTGAATGAGTTTCTACCAGAAAATATTGCTAATCGTAGTCAGACGGAAATTGCGCAACTAATAGAGCAATTGCGCAGTGGAGATATTCCGACTGAATTGCGCTCTTTACCCTCACATCGTTTACAACTAATGGCTAAGGTGTTGGAATGCTGGATAGGATAGATTTTGCTTTGCAGGGATCTGGATAGAGTGGGGTAAAGATTAATTTATGCCATATTCATCATGAAAACTGCTATATAGAATGAATATATGTACGAATTTATAACGAATTTCATCTTAAAGTTAGATTAATGTTAAATAATTGTGATATTTTGTTATAAAATTAACCAAATTAGTTATATTATTTGGTATTATTTACATATGTATTGATTTATTAAGTTTGCCGAAGTTCATTATTATGTACGCGGGCTTGAATCTGGCTATGCGGACAGGGTGTTTAACAACCTTGGATTAATTGGTTTAATTAGCGCAAGTTAATAAGGCTAATAGTATCTGGAGAAACGAATCGAGAACCAGTGGCTTATTTAATCTGATGTTTAGAAATTGGAAAAAAAGGGCTAGGCAGATTTAGAGAGTGATTTTGCTTGGCTAATAATATTATTGCCTGATGGTTATGCAAATCCTAAAGAGTTTGTTAATAAGGGGTGGTTATGCAGCAGCGCTATTATCTGAAACTAAATCCCATACTGGCTGATTATGACCAGTTTTCAGTACGCTCATTTAATTTAGAAGAGAAGCTGGATGATTATTATGTTCTCCAGCTTGATGCAACCCATATTGCTGCCGATTTGCCTTTAGAATATTTCATTAATCAACGGGTCACATTTGAAATGATAGCGGATATTGATTGGAGTGAATCAATACCCATATCGCTACAGGAATTGGATGATTCGGATAATAAACGTTGGCATGGTCTGATTCAGAGTGTGGAACAATTGGCGAGCAGTGCAGATGAAACTTGTTACCGCTTTACTGTGGTACCGAGACTGGCATTGCTTGATCGCATCACCACCACTCGCCTGTTTCAGCACGAAACAGCTTTAAGTATTGTAGAAAAAATACTGCGTCACCATGGCTTTGGCAGTGAAGATTTTCGTCTTAACACGGTCCGCACGCTGCCACGCTATGAGCATCGAATGCAATATCGTGAAACTGATTATGCATTTATTAAACGGGTGTTGGCGCGCGAAGGTTTATGGTTTAGTTTTATTCAGACTAGTGTGAATGAAATTTTTTCGGTTGCGGATGATGTAAGTCAGTATATTCAGCTTAAACAGCAATCTTTACCATTTAAACCTCATGGTGGATTGGAAAGTGGGCAGGAGGATGTGCAAAGCAATCTGGAAGCGCAACTGGCTTATGATATTAACGCGACTGCATTAGGGAAAAAACAAGATCTTCAGCAACAGCTATGGCAAGGGCTGTCTAGCAAGTTTTCGGTTTCTGAATTTCATGTACGTTATCAATCTCAGTATGAAAGCGTACGGGTTAAAGATTATAACTACCGCGATGCCAATAATAGTTTGGTCGGCAAATCAGGATTTAATGAGCAAGAGCCGGCAACATTTGGTCAACCCTATATTTATGGTTTTTTTCATCATAAGGATGCTACTCAAGCACAGGAATATGCCCGAATTTTGCATGAACATTCGTCCTCTCGTCATATTTTAGCGACGGGAAAAAGCAATGTTCATGGCTTTTCACCTGGCTGTACTTTGGGTTTTAGTTCTGAGGCCAGAATTGGCAATATTCGCCAATGGTTGCTAGTAAGTGTGGTGCATTCCGGCGGGCGCGATAAAGATTACATGAATAATTTTAGCGCGATCCCTGCTAACAGTCAGTGGCGGCCAGAACCGATTAAACACCCGATCATTGATGGAACTTTACCCGGCACCATCTGTGATGCTGGGCAGGGTCCCTATGCATGGGTGGATGAAATGGGACGCTATATTGTTAAATTCAATCTGGATATGGATAGTTGGCAGCCTGGGGGAGAAAGTCGGCCGATCCGTTTGGCTAAGCCCTATGCAGGTGGTCAGTATGGTCAGCATTTTCCTTTGCATGTTGGTACAGAGGTGCAACTGGCGTTTCAAAATGGAGACCCTGATAGACCCTATATTGTTGGGGTTTTACATAGTAGCACGGCTCCGGATCACATTCCGAATACATGGCGTACGCGAAATGTTATTCGTACTTGGGCCAATAATAAAATACGGATGGAAGACTTGAGTGGCCAAGAGCATATTAAGATGGCTACGGAGTATCATAAAACTCAATTGAATTTAGGACATTTGGTTGACAGTGGGCGGGACATGCGCGGTGAAGGGTTTGAACTGCGAACTGACGGTTGGGGAGCTTTACGCTCAGCACGTGCTCTATATCTGACTACGGAAGATCAAATGGCAGCCGGTGGCATGCAATTGGATCGTAATGTGGCGATTAAAGAAATAAACGGCGCCGTAGATCAGGCTGCTCATTTGGCTGATGTGACTGCAAAGCATACCACTTTAAAACCCAATCTGGATACGCTCACTGATTTAGGTGAATGTTGTGTGGATCTGGAACAACCAGTGATATTGACCAGTGCGGTGGCGGGTTTGGCACAAGTTTCGCCTAAATCGATTTTAAATAGTGTGGGTGAAGATATTCACCAGCAAGCAGGAAAGGATATTTTTACTGGAGCGGGAGAAAGTATAACGCAAACCGCAGTGAAGTCAGTTCAGGTAGTAGCACAAACTGAAGATCTAAATTTGATTGCTGGTAAAAAAGCTGCACGACTGGCTTCACACGGAGATGTGGTGGAGATTACCGCTGCGAAAAAAATAGCGGTGCAATCAGTGGGTGATGAAATACTGATCAATGCCAAAAGTGGTATTAAACTGGCCAGTGGAGGAGCCTATATTGAAATCAAGGGAGGCAAAATAAGCCTGTATAGCCCAGGACCAATAGAATATAAAGGCAATCATCAATTTCAGGGTCCTCAGGGCGGAAATTTCCCTTTACCGCCATTGCCCGCTTCGGTTTGTCTGGAGTGTTTGCGCAAGGCTCGTGCGCAAGGTGTTGGCATCGTGGAAAGATAAAAGATGATTAGTTATCGCGATGTGCTGACGCAGTTTGTCCGTTTCAGTCATGAAACCAATGAAAAAATGCTCTTTTTATTAATTGATTTGTGCCAAAGTGAATATCCGTTGTTGGCAGCAATCCAAAACTGGCAGCCGGTATTGACTTATACGCTGCTTTTTGAAAAGACCCCTGAGGAATATATTAAGGAAGAAGGACCTCTTTTACTCGCCATTGATATTAAGAATGCAAATCATCTGGAAATATTGGAAAAAATCTGCGAAGTTAATTTTATGAATAACCGCCTGTTGGCATTTAACAGTCGCTATCCATATGGGACATTGGAAGTTCATTTACGTCGTGCTATGCTGGTCAGATGGAAGAGAAGGGAGGGATATTGCGATTTTATATGCCGGATATGTTTGATCCAGTGAATATGGTTGACTAATGTACAAAAAAACTGGTTGCATATAATATATGCAACGCTGGTTTTATGTAGATGATGCTGGAAAATGGGATATTTATCAGGCGAATTATACGTCTTATGAACAAACTGAATTGGATGTAAATGGTTTTGTTTTTACTGAAGAACAGTACGAGACATTATTATTGTGGGCCGATGCGTATAACTTTAGGCGACATTATGGTGTTGCGCTAGATGCTGATGAATATGGTGGTGAACGGATGTTGATTAACCAGCTGTATGTGCTGGCATCACAAGCAGATGCTCAATTGATTCTAAGTCAGGAACAACGAATTCAGTTTTTTAAGGACAATTTGCAGAAATTGATATAGGAAAGGCTAAGTGATGATACGGCGTATTTTGTTTGTATTGTGTTTATGTATAGGCTTGGTGCAGCTGGCTTGGTCTGGTACTTATGATGAAGCAGCTGCTGCCGCGCAGAGTAGACAGTATGGTAAAGCTAAAACGCTGTTTTTAAAATCTATTGATGAAAATGATGATGCCAGAGCCTATAACAGTCTGGGTACGTTGTATGAGTTGGGATTGGGGGTTAAACAGAATTATGTTACTGCGGTCAAGTATTATCAACAGGCAGCTGACAGAGGCAATGTAAAGGCCAATGGTAATTTGGCTGTTTTATATGAACGCGGGCTGGGGGTGAAGCAGGACTGGGGTAAAGCGATGGGCTATTACTTCATAGGTCTGAATAAAGGTGATGGTAAGTGCATGAATAATCTGGGGGTGATGGTGCTGAACGGAGAAATTTTACCTCAGAATATATCGGTTGCTTGGGCCTTATTTGCTGGTGCCACGAAATATAAGGACAAAGATGCACCACGTAATCTGGCGTTGGTGCAATCAACCATGACAAAAGCTGAGTTTGCTCAAGGTAAAGTGGTTTATAAAGCAATGTATCAGGCCAACTCGAAAAAGCCACGTATGGATATTATGTTGGACTATTTAGGCTGGCATGATAGCAAATAATATGCAACGTCAGACAACTTGGCTAGCGCCTCGGCCTGTTCGTTGGTTTACCTGGCTGGCTGTGTATACCTTGGCCATAACACTGAATAGAAAATATGCTGATTTTATTATTATCTGGTTTGGTTTAGAGGTAAGTACCCACTGGCAACATTGGCTGATCTCAATTTTACCCGCTGTGGTTGTGGTCACAATACTGCTTTTAATTCGCTGTATTTGGTATCAATTGTGGCTGATTTATCAACGAAATAATGAGTATGTTTATCATGAAAAGGTATTAAATAATCAGAAATATTGGTCAGAATATATGTTTCTGGAAGAGGTGATATTTCGCTGCGGACAGTTGAATCATGTGTCAGATTTTTATGATTATTTGGATCAGGTAGTGGAAGACAGAAAAAAATCTGTTTTTGAATCCATGAGTATGGAATTAACTACGTTGACTAATGCTTCTGTCTATACTGATCGTTTGCATTTTGTGCTCTCCCAGTTGGTACAAACTTTATCCTCCCGAAAATTTTTCACCGAACAATATAGTCATTATCTTTGGCTATGGAGTGCTGATAAAGAAAGTTGGTTGATTTTCCGCGAACTGGTCATCGCAGAGGGGGGAAATTGTCCAGTTGTACCGGATTATTATGTGAAATTTGAAGATTTGAACTGGGTTATAGATCGTTGTCAGGAAGAAATTTATCATAAAATTCTTTTGCTTGGATTTGAATGTCAGCCAGAATTCGAGTTATATCTGGGTATGCTTTTTGCTAATAAAGGAAAAATGGCCAAAATTCAACGTGCTTTTGATATGCATAAGTGGCGCATGGATGAGGATTATTTTTTTGCTGCCATAAGTGAACAGGTTTCTGGTTTTCAGGTGGAAAATAATAAGCTGCAGTCAGTAACTGAATTGAAGGAGATGACTGACATGCTGCTTAATCGAGATTATGAAATCCAATCTTATCAATTAGAACAACCTGAATTTTTGCATAAATTGCAACATACAGGTGATTGGATGCAATTATTGCTGGCGATTTATCAGGTCAATAAACATTCTTATATGGTACTTTTTCAGTATCACGACAAAATCATACCTGTTTCGCAGGTTAAATAAACTTTACAGGCGGGTTTATGTTTAGGTGGAATCCATTGCGGCAATTTCGTTCTCGGGTGAACAGTAAATTGTCTGGGCTCGCGCAAGCAAATCAAACTGTTTCCCAGAAACCTAAAATTCTGAAATTATGGTTACTATGCAGCTGTCTTTGGCTAGTGTTGGTGTGTGGGATAACTGCATTTTTGTATTGGTATTATGATAAAAATTGGTTGGTAAATCATCGGTTATACTTAATTTTATTGGCTTTGGCCGGTTTAGTACTTTGTATTGTTTTGCCAATATTTTGGCGTATATTTGTGGTTATTGATGGTCAAGAACGGACAATTCGGTTTATCGAACGTTCAAAATATACCCGTGAAAGTTCTGCTCAGCAAAATTTAATCGCGTTTGATCAATATTTAAAGCAAAAATATCCATTTTCAGTTTTTAATCGCTGTTATATTGTGGCTATACACGGCGAACCTGATGCTTTCAGTGATATAGGTGAACAGTTACAACGTAGTGGTTGGGTACAGGTAGATAATGTTTATCTGGTTTTGATTAATGCGCTTGATGAAATTGAATTTATTCCTTCTTTTCGTGGTCATTATCATAGTTCGTTTGATGGATTAATCATGCTACGAGATTTAAAAAGAAATAAAAGTCCAGTTACGCATGATTCATCCGAAGCCTGGCTGGAAAAATTTTATCAGTTGCTAAATTGGAAAATTCCTTTTATACACGTTTTTCAAAGTGAAATTGAGCTTAAGCAATATCCTTTAAATCAAGCATTTGTCTGGTCTTCAAAAGCTGAAAATATAGAGTTTGAACTTAAAAATGAATCTGAGGATTTATTTATTCGCGCTTTTTTGAAAAGCCGAGACAGTCAGTTTTTATCTTTGATTGATGCAGTAGTAATCAATAAACTTAATCCGGCAGAGCTTTATTCTGAACAACAGCTGCAATGGATTGCAGGCGTGGCAATCCAAGCGAAACATAGTAATTGGTGGGAAAGTTGGTCGATGGTCGCCGAGCATTTGGCTGAACGTTCAGGCAAATTTTCCGTTCAGCCTGCTGAATTTAAGGTGGCTAAGGCTGGTTTAATTTTCTGCACAATTGTTTTGATTATGATTTCAAATGCATTCGCAGATAATTATCGTGAAGCTTTATCTTTTCGTAATCAAATCGCGCAATTAGGCAAATTATCTAATTCTGATAATCAAATTAAGGCTCTTCTTGCCTTGCAAAAACATATCGCTGTAGTGAGTAAAGTTCCGAAGCCTTTTTATCGTCGCTTGGGTTTTAATCATGATAAATCACTATTGCAAAAAGCTTATTTGGCTTACGGTTTAGCTGCGAAAAAATGGTTGATTATTCCGTCTGATCAGCAAATAGTTGTGGTATTAAACTCTTTACAGTATTTGCCGTCGTCGTTTACTTCAACCAATAGAAATTTCCCCGGTGAAGAAAAGTTGGAGCCTTCCACTAATACTCTAGCTCTGGATGAAGGATTTGATGCGCTTAAAGCCTATTTAATGCTTAGGCGACCTAAGCGGATAGATCAAATTTTTCTTAGTGATTATTTATCACGTTTATATCGGGCGCAGGGTTTGCAAAGTGCAGATGCTGCACAACAAATTTTTAAATTTTATACGCGCCACATGAGCCAGCATCCAGAGTGGCTGTTGTCTGAAGAAGCTGAATTGATCAAGCAAAGTCGTAGCATATTAAACAATATTGTTATCCAACAACAGGAAGATTCGGTCATTTATCAAAATTTGCTTGAGGGTGCACGAGCAAAATATTCTAATATCGATTTGGTGCAATTAACGGACAAGGACAGTGCTCAATTTTGGACAAATAAACAGAAATTATCTGGTGCTTTTACGGCGAAAGCATGGAATGAATGGTTTAAACCTGAAATTGACAAGTTAAATCCAGAACATTTTAAAAATGGTTCCTGGGTTTTGAATGAATCTGATAAAAGTAGTGAACATTCCGATATTCGCAAACAGATCATGAATTTATATAAGCAGGATTATTTCAATGCCTGGAAAGATTTTTTATCAGGCATTCAATGGGTGCCGGTTTCAAGTTTAAACCAACAAATGGATCGTTTGAAAAAATACGCTGATAAGAAAAATTCGGTATTGGTAAAATTGCTCAAGGCAATACAATTTAATGCCAGTATTGGTTACCCTGAAGATCGCACTGATGATGGCAAGGGAGTATTGCATAGCTTTGAGCCGATTGTTGATTTAATCAAGACAGTTGAAAACAATAATAAGCAAGCCAGTCGTCAATTAGATCTTTATCAAGAATATTTACTGACGATGTATTTGGAAATTCAAAAGGTACAAGGAGCCAGTAATCAAGCTGCATCCTCTCAGCTTTCATTTAATCTTATCTTGAATGATGATCCTAATACTGGTCTGGCAAGAGCAGAGGAAATGATTAATTTGCAAGTGGCCAATCTAGGCGAGCAATGGCAGGATATTGGACATATTTTGCTTAATTATCCCTTTAATGATGCTAAAAAAGCGGTGATGATCCCTGCTTTAAAAAACATTAATGCATTATGGCAACAGATGGTGGTATCGCAATGGAATAATCGCTTTGCAAACCGTTACCCCTTAAATCCAGCGGGAAAAGTAGATGTCTCTTTAACTGAATTACAAAAGTTTATTGATCCACAAAATGGGGTGGTAGCGCAGTTTAATCAGCAATATTTAAGTAAAATGATTAATTTGGTGGGTAATCAATGGGTGGTTAATCCAGCTGTTATTGAACTGGTGCAAGTTGATGAAGAGTTTTTAAATGGTTTAAATAATTTAAATCAAATGCTTGAGTTTGTGGTGGATGGATCAAATACGGCTTCGTTTGAAATTATGTTATTACCTTCACCAGAAGTGAAGCAAATTACTTTAAATTTCAATAAAAATGATATTCACTATTTTAATGAGCAATCTTTCTGGCGCAAAGTCAATTGGTCGGTTAGCGATCAATTGGATAAAAAGGCGTCTATTGTATGGGTTGACACGATGGACCAAACTGGTCAGTTAGAAGTGGTTGGCGATTTAAGTATTCTGCGATTATTAGATAAAGCACAGGCACGTAGAAATAATGATGGCACATATCATTTTGCTTGGACAATAAAAAACAGAGTGGTGGAAATGAATATTAAAAATTTACAAACTAATGACCTGATTACTTTGCTGAAATTAAAAGGAGCTCAGTTACCACAACGAGTATTAAAGGTTGAGCAAAATGCAAATTAGTGCAGCATTGAAAGTTCTTCAAAAGCGGAAAATTTATGATGATGTTAAGTCATTATGGGATGAAATTGAATTCTTATTGGCGCCGATCGAGGGAGAATCTGACGATGTTACTCATCATGATTCTTTTCTCGATATCCGCCAAGAGCTTGAAAAAGTCAGTGACATTCAACTTAGCAAAATTGAAGATGCTGCTTATTATCTTTGTCAGAATGTGGGGAAAGATGTTCGTGTAATCGTCTATCTGACTTATGTATTATTTAGGCGAGAAGCGTATCAAGGGCTGATTAAAGGATTGTTATTACTCTATGGGGTGCAAGCAATCTATGCAGATAGTTTGCAACCACAGCGTATTGCACAAATAAAAACGATGCTGCGCTGGCTGGGTAGCACGAAGATGGAAGATGCTTTTTTATTATGTCAGCATTCTTTATCTTCTAAAGAATTCGATTTGATTTCTATATTATGTTCTTTAATCCAAGATAATTTATCTGAACAATATCATGTTGCTATTGATGAGCTGTCAGGTTTATTGGGGTTATTGTCGACATCGATTGGCGAAAATAGTTCACCGACAACAAGTCAAATATCTTCTTTGGTGACAGAAAATAATGCCGATCTAAAAGTTGCTGCTGAAAATGATGAAGTGATTTTACGTTCTACACAAGATTTGATGCAGACGATGAAATCAGTAGGGCAGTTTATTGTCGATAAGGAACAGAAAGTATTTGCTGCTTATCGTTTATTGCGCCAGTTCCGCTGGGATTTACTTGAGCAATTGCCCTTAAATCAGGATGGAGTCACTAAAATTGCACCACCCAGACCAGAGATGGTTAATCGTTTGCAGGGTTTATATCAGCGAAAAGACTGGAATGGATTGTTGGCACAATGTCATGCCGGATTTATGGAAGCATCGAATCATTTTTATCTGGATCTACAATATCTAAGTTGGACAGCCATACGGCAAATGATGCCACAAGTTCATGTATGGGCTGATATGCTGTGTAGTGATTTGGCCTATATGTTGTCCCGTTTATCTGGTCTAGAAACATTGACGTTTAATAACAATCAACCTTTTGCATCAAGTGAAACTTTAGATTGGATCTCTGTTCATGCTCGCTTTCAGCAGCAGAATGTAGAAGAAATCCAGTTCTCTTCCAGTGATGTGTTGACTTCAGCAGAAGATATAGACGAACAGGCATTTTTAATATTGGCGGAGCAGGGCTTTGATAAAACGCTGGATTGGCTTTCTCAAATTCCGTTTGATGAATGTCTTGAGCAACAATATTACAAACAATTTTTACTTGCTCGTTTGGCGATTAAAGGTGGAAAAGCTGATTTTGCTTTACCCATATTGGAAAAGCTCAATTTGCCATTTTCACAACATCCGTTATTTGAGTGGAATAAAAAGTTAACTTTTCAGATTAAGCAGGAGTTGTTGAGGCTTTTACAGCAGAAATATATGATAAGCAAAATTAATAAAGAGAATATTGCAGCTCAAATGGAAGAATTAAGAAAAGAATTGATATTGCTTAATCCGTTTCAGGCTCATCAGTTATTTTACAGGTAAAGAGTAATATGGAAAAAAATGACAATATTTTGCGTTATTATGAAGCGGAAATGCGATATTTAAAAGAAGCGGGACAAGATTTTGCTGAAGTTCACCCTGAGTCCGCAAAATATTTACAAATGCAGGAATCGCTTGAACGGGATCCAATGGTAGAGCGGTTATTTGAAGGTTTTGCCTTCTTAACTGCAAAATTATATCAAAAAATTGATGATGATCTTCCTGAGTTGACGGAAAGCGCATTAGCATTATTATGGCCACATCATCTTCAGCCTATTGCCTCTATGTCTATTGTGCAACTGATGCTGAATAAGCAAATTTATACTAACGACCAGCATATTCCAGCGGGGTTGATTTTGCAGACAGCTAGCGACCCAGAGACAGGAATTTCTTGCGAATATAGGACGACGCAATCTGTTGATATTTACCCTATCGAAATAGCGGACTTTTGCTTGGTTCATAATGATCTAGGACAATCTATCATGCAATTGCGTTTACAATTGCGACAATCCGAAGCAGGTCAAAATATTCGTTTACCAAATAAATTTTCACTTAAATTTCATCTTGTTGGTGAGCTGGAGACCAAATTAAGTATTTATCATTATTTAACTAATTATCTGGCTCACATTACTACTGATGAAAATTTTTTCAGTATAAATGAAAAATTATCTTTAAAGCGATCGCATTATGATCACGAATCAGTTACCTGGTTACAGCAAAGGCAGGCAAATGAACATGATTTGATGATGGAGTATTTCCTATTTAAAGAAAAATTTTTGTTTTTTGAATTAACTGGTTTGAGTCATGATCAATTCGACAATGAACAGCAGAGTTGTTTAGTGAATTTTCATTTAAAGCGTGACTTTCCTTTAGAATTAATTTTCAAACGGGATTACCTTAGATTATTTTGTGTACCCGTCATTAATTTGTTTAATTTGGAAGCAGAGCCTGTTGTTCGTTCCCATTTGCATACTGAATATCGATTAAATCCTATGTTTTCGTCTGCAGAACGGGTTACTGTATGTGCCGTGACAGAGGTCGAATCATTTAGTCAACTAAACGGTCATCGCCAACGTTATGTGCCCTTAAATGAATTTAAACATGGAAAGCTTCATTTGAATATCGATGACGAGGTGAAACCTTATTATTATATTCGTACTCGACAGGGTATCGGAAATAGGTATGATACTTTTATTAGCTTTAGTGGTGAAATGCAATTTAATGATGAGGAAATTTTTTCTATTAATATATTAGGGGCGCATGGAAATCTGCCACGTCAAATTACTAAATATAACAAAAATCTCAATTTGCACTCACCTATTTTAGGTGTAAAAAAAGCTGAAATGGTTATGGTTCCTACAGCGATCCATTATCCGGCTGATTATAAAAATCAGCAATGGCAGTTATTATTTGAAATGAGTAATAATTATTTAGCTACTTTGGATACTGGTACATTGAAAAATAGTTTACGCTTACTTAATTGGTCTACAGCTGTTGCAAATGAAAAAAATATTTCTGCTATTAATGAAGTTGAGACGGAAATTAAGCATTTTATGCATCATGGTATGATGATTAGATGCTTAATGGTAAATATTCAACTGGACAGCTCTGGATTTATTAATGAAGCTGATGCAGCTTTATTTGCCTATGTTCTTAACCGTTATTTGATAGCGTATACTCAGTTAAATTTGGCCATACAGGTGAATGTTACATTGCAGCCTGAGGGAATGACCTTCAGCTGGCCAATCAATGTGGATGAAAAAATCTAATGGATGCAGCTCTATTTAATCGATTAATGCTGTCACCAGAGGCTTATAATTTTTTTCAATTCTGTTATCTGCTGGAATCTCATAAGATGAATTTGCGGGTGCCGGACTTGGAAAGCGATAGTGACTTGACGATGCAGTTTTGTTCTTGGCCTTACTTAGGTTTTCCTGGCAGCGAACTGAAACGATCTTCAGCTGAAACTGTCTATAATTATAAGTTGCCGGTAATTTTTACCACTTTCATGGGGTTAATTGGCACTGATGGAGTAATGCCTAGCTGGCTTATTGCTGAGGGAGCTGAAAAAAAAGATGGCATGGACAATTTGTTGGCATTTCTGGATATTTTTCATCATCGTTTAGTGACGTTGTATTATCAAATATGGAAACGTTCTCATTATGAATTTCAATATCGTCAGAATGCCTCTGATCGTTTTTCACAAGCTTTATTGACTCTTGTTCATGGCTGTCAACGCTTGGAAATTGATCCGCAATATTATTTAGGGGTACTAAAAAATTTAAATAAAAAAAATAAAAATATTTTTGGTTTAAAAGAAATTGTGCAATATGTTGTTCCGTCAGCAAATAAGATTGAAATAGATGAATTTATTGCGGTCAAATATCCTGTTGCAATGACATCGTTGGGAAAGGGCATTACGTTTAATAATGCTGTACTAGGGCGTTTTTTGTATGATGCTAATAGTCGCATAAGAATTTCGCTAACGCTAAGCTGTTATAAGATTCTAAATTTAATGTATAAACATCAACCAGTACGAGTAATTCTGAAAACACTGGTGCAAAAATATTTGGGCTTTACGCTAGATGTAGAATTGGTTGCTAAAATTAGTGCGGATTTATTGCCTGTAGCTCAGCTTAATAGCTCGACACCACAGCAATTGAGTGCGGGCGTTACTGTTGGTCAGCCAGCAGCAGATACGCAATTTTCGATATTTTTAGGTGAGTTGTGATGAATTTCCATCTCTTGTTGGTTTTAATTGTTTTGACGGGCTTATCAGGTTGTGGATTATTACAACAAGGATATGAAGATGCAATTAAAGTAGGAAAAGAGTCGGTAAAATTAAAACATTATCATTATGATTTTAATGTTGTTTCGGAACAATTTCTAAATCAAACCAATTTATCTGATCACAATACTTTCAGAATGGTCATTTATCAGTTAAGCAGTGATAATTTGTTTAAACAGGCCAGTTATTATGATCTGCTCACCAATGCAGATTCTGTTTTGAAAGGAGAGCTGGTGAAATCCGACTCTCGTATTATCTACCCGTTTGATACGCAGAAAATTAAAAATGATTTAGACAATAAAACACGGTATGTTGGATTGGTATTCTTTTTTAATCAACCTGAATCTAATGATAAATCATGGAAAATATTGCTACCCGTGAAAGAGTTAAATATATTCAGAAATAATTATATTCTCGTGAATGGTTCGGTAGCACAATTAAAACGTAAAAGAGAAATGAAGAATTTGATTAAACAACAAAAAAAAGCTGAAAAAAAAGCTACTAAGGAGAAGAAAAAACAAGCTAAGTCTGCGAAGAAAACTGCAGAATCACTGGATGAATAAGTAGATTTTTGATTTATGACCAAGGATCAATTAAATTATCCTAACTTTAATTAATAGATGGTTTTTTTGCTGATATATAAATAGACTGCAACAGTTTGTCTGTCACTTTTTAAATTATTAAAATTTAGAAATTAAAGAATTAAATCAGGATGGTTAATGTATTGTAATGAATAGATGAGCGAAGATATGATGATTAATGCCTCTTTATTGGAAAAAATTACGCTTAATTTTGCTGGAGATGTTCCATTTGATCATTTGGATGCTAAAGAACGTTATATATATAGTGTGATGAATAACATTGAACGCATTTTGAATACACGTCGTGGGAGTGTTAAACATATTCCAGATTATGGGCTACCGGATTTGAGCATCATTTATCGTCATTTGCCTTCTAGTTTATCTTTATTGCAAAAATTTATTACCATGACTGTTCTAAAATACGAGCCACGCGTTCAAGCATTGCAAATTCAATTAATCGAGAATAAATCATCAGATTTTATTATTGCTTATGAGTTGTTATGTCAATTGAAAGAAGTAGGTTACATCCGCTTTTCAACGACTTTTAATGGAGATGAAGCGGTCAAGGTATTTAGATAATGTAGAGGGAGAATTAAATACTATTTTTATGAAAAAATACAGCCGTTATGGCTGTATATTTTTTTTTGGTCGGAGTGAAAGGATTCGAACCTTCGACCCCTTGCACCCCATGCAAGTGCGCTACCAGGCTGCGCCACACTCCGACTTTGAAGGGAAATGGATTATAAAAGTAATCTTTTTATTTAGCAAGCACATTAGTCAAGTTGTTGATAACTGACTGAATATGTTGGCTTGTTTCAATGGCATCTATAGCTGGATTACCATACATGTCCCGTTCATTTCGAGTATAGGGATCAATGTTAGGCGTAAAGCTTTTACTTAATTGGCGGACTTTAATGACATCATTACGGGTGTAATGTTGTCCTCCATAGCCAATGACGATGCCATTGCTGTGTTGCCAATGGACAAATTGTTCTTCACTGATATCGGCTAAACGACATAATTCCTCTAAGGTAAAATACCGTTTAGCCGGAATGGCTGCTAAGCGATTAGGCTTTGTTTCCATTATAGTGATCAACCATGCCTTTCAATTTTTGTGAAGCGTGGAAGGTAACGACACGTCTGGCAGAAATAGGTACTTCCTCGCCAGTTTTAGGATTACGACCAGGGCGTTGTGGTTTGTCACGCAACTGGAAGTTACCAAATCCGGAAATTTTAATGTGTTCGCCACGTTCTAGCGTACCACGAATTTCCTCAAAAAATAATTCAACAATTTCTTTGGCATCGTGTTTGCTCATGCCAGCAACTTTTTCTACCAGCATGTCTGCTAGCTCAGCTTTGGTCAATGTCATAAAAAAACTTCTTTCATTAAAAAACACGGTATTATCTCTAATTTGATTTGTATGTTCAAGTTTTTAATAATACAGATAGGTATATATTTTGTGAATGGTTGGCTAACTTCGCAATTGTGCGCCTATTTTTCCAGCGTTTTCAATTAGTTTAGTAATGATTTCTTCAACCTCTTCATCTTTAAGTGTCTGTTCGATACTTTGTAAAGTAATTCTGACAGCTAGGCTTTTTTTCCCTTCGTCGACACCTGCTCCACGGTAAACATCAAACAATGCTATTTCCTTGATGTCTGGATGCTTGACGTTTCTCAATGTATCCAGAAGTTGCTGAGCAGAAGTCTGCTCTGAAACGATAAATGCCAGATCGCGGCGTATAGGCTGGAACTTGGAAACTGGTTGGTAGGAAATTTTGTTTTTGCTTAATGCAGCAGATAGATCAAGTTCAAATAGTATTGGCGATTGTGGTAAATCATATTTTTGCGTCCAGCGTGGGTGCAATTCTCCCATTACGCCAATTATATTTTCATTGTGAACAATTTCAGCGGTTCTACCAGGGTGCAAAGCCGGATGCTGTGCAGCACGGAACGTGAGTTGACTGGCACCTAAGAGTGCAACAACGTCATTTTTGACATCATAAAAATCGACGTTGCGCAATTTTTGTGCCCATTGTTCCGGTACTGAAGAACCGTAGGCAAGACCGCCAATTTTGTTGGTCTGTATATATTGCCCATTTTTTTGCTGGAAAACACGAGCAACTTCAAATAACCTAACCCGATTTTGTTTACGATTAAGGTTATTACGTAAGATTTCAATCAATCCACCAAAAAGGGTAGAACGCATCACACTTAATTGGCTGGCTATCGGATTTTTAAGGCGGATTGGCTGTTGGTTACCGGCTAGGTCATGTTCCCATGCTTCTTCTACGAAGGCATAGCTAACCACTTCCTGATAATCATGGTTGGCGAGTTGATGGTAGATACTGAACAATGGCTTTCTGGATTCAGGTAGGGCAACCATGGATAATTTTCCATGGGTTTGATCGTCAGGAATATTTTCATAGCCGTAAACTCGTCCGATTTCTTCAATCAGATCAGCCTCAATCTGAATATCGAAACGAAAGCTAGGTGCGGTAGTAATGAATCCATCAGCGCAAGTGTGTGGATTTAAGCCCAAATGTTGCAAGATGGTGTAAATTTGGTTGTCTGGAATGGATACACCCAAAACTTTTTCAACTCTCGCAGAGCGAACTTTAACTTGTCTCATGGCAGGCAAGTTGCCAGTAACTTCATTTATTTCACCAACATTGCCATGACAGATTTCTTTGATAAGAGCGGTTGCTCTTTCGATCGCTTGATGTTGTAGATTAAAGTCTACACCACGCTCAAAACGGAATGATGAATCTGAACCAAAACCATATTGGCGTGATTTACCGGCAATAATTTCTGGAGTAAACCAAGCGCTTTCAATGATGACATTATGGGTATTTTCATCTACGGCGCTGTTAGAGCCACCCATTAAACCAGCGATGCTTAACACTTTTTTGTCATCTGCTACCACTAATGTGTTGTTGGACAAGCTTACGGTTTTATCATTAAGACAAACCAGACTTTCTCCATCTTTTGCTCTTCTGACAATAAGGTCTCCAGAAATTTTGTCAGCATCAAATATATGCAGAGGCTGACCAATTTCAAGCATGACATAATTGCCAATATCTACGAGTGGGTTAATACTTCGTAGTCCGCTACGCTCGAGCCGCTGTTTCAACCAAGCCGGTGTGACAGCCTTGGGGTTGATGTTTTCTATTACTCTGGTTAAAAACCGACCACAATCTTCAGGCGCCTGCAATTGAACAGGTTTTACGGTATTTGTATCAGCAGGAACTGAGGGTATATCTAAGGCGTTTAGCTTGGTTTGGGTTAGGGCACCAACTTCGCGGGCAAGACCTTTGATACTCAGACAATCAGCACGGTTTGGGGTGATTTTGAGCGTCAACAGTGAATCATCCAAATCAAGGAACTCGCGTATATTTTGACCTATTGGAGCATTATCGGGCAAGATGAGTAAACCATTAACTTCATCGATTAGACCTAATTCTTTTGCTGAGCAGAGCATGCCGTTGGATGTCTGACCGCGCATTTTTGTAGGTTTGATTTTGAAATTACCCGGTAATATGGCTCCAGATAAAGCACAAGGCACTTTGATGCCGGCTTGTACATTTGGTGCACCGCAAACAATCTGGATTAATTCACCAGTACCTGCATCTACCTGAGTAATATTTAGACGATCTGCGTCGGGATGTTTACTGACAGATTTTACTTCTGCTATGACTACGCCTGTAAAGGAAGGGGCTGCCAGTTTGGTTTCTTCAACTTCCAATCCGGCCATAGTTAAAGTATGGGCTAGCTGCTCTGATGTTAGCTGTGGATTGACCCATGTATGTAACCAATGTTGAGAAAATTGCATAATGCTTCCAATATGAATTCTGTTTCAATTTATGCGCTTAATCGAGGTTTGGCAAACCGTTGCTGCATATCATGTGTTTAGTTGATATGCTGAAAAAAGGTTTAAGATGACCATTTTTTCTGCTGTATCTCTATGACTGGTTTGTCTCGATACTTAATAAAGCATAATCAATAATTAGGCACGATAAGATTGTCATTCTTATCAGTGTAGCAATACTAATTGGTATAAAAAATTAGGCTAATTATTGAAATTTGACTAATTTTTCATTGTACTCGGTAATGAGATGGTCGGTAATATTAGTCTTGAAACTGATTTAAGAAATTCAAATCATTATCAAAAAATAACCGTAAATCATTGACTCCGTAGCGCAGCATGGCAAAACGATCCAGCCCTATACCAAAAGCAAAACCTGTATATTTTTCTGGGTCTATGTTGACGTTTTTTAAGACGTTGGGATGAATCATGCCACAACCACCTACCTCTAACCAGCCATTTTCACCCATGATGTCGATTTCAGCCGATGGTTCGGTAAATGGAAAGAATGATGGTCGGAAACGGACTTGTAAATCTTCACGTTCAAAAAATCGTCGAATAAAATCGGTAAATACGGCTTTTAGATCAGCCATGGTGACGCCTTCTTCGAGCCACAGACCCTCAGCTTGATGGAACATGGGTGAATGAGTTGCATCTGAATCTACTCGATAAACCCGTCCAGGGGCAATAATCCGAATAGGCGGTTCTTTTTTATCCAACATATAACGGATTTGAATAGGTGAAGTATGGGTTCGCAGAACGTCACCATTTTCAACATAAAATGTATCCTGCATGGCTCGTGCCGGATGATTTGGAGGTATATTCAAGGCCTGAAAGTTGTGGAAGTCGTCTTCAATTTCAGGACCATCAGCAACTGTAAAACCCATGCTATGAAATAGTTCAACGATGCGCTGTAGGGTCAATGTTACGGGATGTAAACCTCCAGTACTTTGTCCACGACCAGGAAGGGTGACATCCAAGGCTTCTGCAGCGAGTTGCTGTTCCAATTTTGCCTCATTCAATGCATCCCGTTTGTTGTTATACGCTGTTTGAAACTGATTTTTGCAATCGTTGATGTGCGCGCCGATAGTTTTGCGTTCTTCTGGGGACATTTTACCCAGTGTTTTTAATAAAGCATTTAATTCACCGGTTTTCCCCAAATAGCGAGCCTTAACTAATTCCAGGCTAGGAAGATCGACAGTTGAATTAATGGCAGCGATGCCGTCGGCAACGATGCGATTGGCATTTTCCATAACTTAAATTCTTTAGAAAAAAATTCAAACAATAGGATATTACGAGTGATTTGTTTCGCTTTCATAGATCAGTATTGATCACGAAGTGAAAACGCTAGGCTGTAATAAGCTATACCGATATTGTTACTAGGGTGTTATTTTAACGTGAAAATTAACTAGTCAACAATGCTAAATGGCAGATATTGATTGCTGTTTGCAGATTTTAGGTGAAAATAAATAAAAAAAGGAAACCGAAGTTTCCTTTTTTTTAAACATCTGCACTTAGGCTAAAGCTGCTTTTGCTTGTGCTGCTAATTGAGCGAAAGCGGCTTGATCGAATACAGCCAGATCAGCCAAAACTTTACGGTCAATAACGATGGCTGCTTTTTTCAAGCCATTCATGAATTTGCTATAAGACAAACCATGTTGACGAGCGGCAGCATTAATACGAACAATCCATAATTGACGGAATTGACGTTTGCGTTGGCGACGGTCACGATAGGCATATTGACCGGCTTTCATTACCGCCTGTTTGGCGATACGATAGACGTTTTTACGACGACCGCGATAGCCTTTGGCTAACGCTAAAACTTTTTTATGACGAGCACGAGCGGTAACACCACGTTTTACGCGAGGCATAATCTAAACTCCTTAAGCGTAGGGTAACATTTTGTGGATGGAAGCCATATCGCGTTCATTCACCATTGAGGTGCCACGCAGCTGGCGTTTGTTTTTGGTGGTTTTTTTGGTCAAGATGTGACGCTTGAACGCATGAGCGCGTTTTACACCACCGTTACCCAAAACTTTAAAGCGTTTTTTCGCGCTTGATTTGGTTTTCATTTTCGGCATGGGAAAACTCCGTTGTTATTTGATCAGGCGAGGGGTGACTGTGACCAGCACTTAAACCCACACACCACGGTTTTTGCCGCTAAAGTAACTTTCATGCATGCGGCTGAGGCACGAAAACGCGTATTATAATCCACCCTGATTTTGTTGGCAATATACTTTGTCAGTTGCCAATCTTTTATATGGTAAAAGAAGAAATTGCCATAGGAACTTTAAATCATATTGGTGATCAAAGTGTGTAATAGATAAAAGTAATTAAAGCCTTATTCTGAGATGCAAAATAAGGCTTGAATGGGCTAAAAAGCCATACTGCTTTTATTTCTTTTTCGGGGCAATAATCATCACCATTTGGCGACCTTCCAATTTTGGAAATTGCTCAACAGTTCCTATTTCGATTAGATCGGCCTGAATCCGTTTAAGCAGTTCAGCACCGAGATGCTGATGCGCCATTTCTCGTCCGCGGAACCTTAAGGTCACTTTAACTTTGTCACCATCAGTGAGAAAGCGAGTAATGTTGCGCATTTTAATCAGGTAATCGCCTTGGTCGGTACCCGGTCGGAATTTGATTTCCTTAACTTGTACCTGTTTCTGCTTTTTACGCTGTTCGTCACGCTTTTTGGATTGTTCGTATTTATATTTACCAAAATCCATCAGTTTACAAACAGGTGGTTTGGCAGTAGGGGCAATTTCTACCAGATCCACATCGTGTTCTTCAGCCAGCTTCATTGCTTGCTGAGTAGATACTACACCCAACTGTTCACCAGTGGGACCAATCAAACGCACTTCTTTAATGGTGATTTCACCGTTGATGCGTGCTTCGCGTTCTTGAGCGATGGTCGTACTCCTTAATTTAAGTTAATGAAGAGACAAGGCTTCTTGTTTCAGCATGGCGATGAAGTCATCGATATCTAGCTGACCCAAATCTTCGCCGCCACGTTTGCGTACGGCAACCTTGTTG
The DNA here is from genome assembly GCA_945267035.1 of uncultured Neisseriaceae bacterium. Taxonomy (GTDB): domain Bacteria; phylum Pseudomonadota; class Gammaproteobacteria; order Burkholderiales; family Neisseriaceae; genus Snodgrassella. Next base: position 27,191 of record CALYOS010000001.1, read on the forward strand.
TCCAGTTTCTCTTTTTCGCCTATAACCAATTGGTAGGGTAGGCGTTGCGTACTGTTATCTCGGATTTTGTATCCAATTTTTTCATTACGCAAGTCTAATTGTACACGGAAGCCTTCTGAGGTTAAACGGTCAGCAAGCTTTTGACAATATTCTGTTTGTGCCTCGGTGATATTCATAATCACCATTTGGATTGGTGCAAGCCATAAAGGGAAGGCACCAGCATGATGTTCGATCAAGATACCGATAAAGCGTTCAAGCGAACCCAAGATTGCACGATGTAACATAACAGGTCGGGCACGTTCGTTTTCTTCGGTAACATACTCTGCGCCCAATCGTTCAGGCAGAACAAAATCTAGTTGGATGGTGCCACATTGCCATGAACGACCAAGCGCATCTTTAATATGATACTCGACTTTAGGGCCGTAGAAAGCACCTTCGCCAGGTAATTCTTCCCATTCGACATTACACGCTGTTAATGCTTCACGCAAACCTTGTTCGGCTTTATCCCAGATGGCGTCTGCGCCAGCGCGTTTTTCTGGACGTAAGGATAATTTGATGGAAACATCATTAAATTCAAATTGTTTGTAAATGCGCATTACAAGCTCGTTAAAAGCCTTAGCCTCACTAACAATTTGATCTTCTGTACAAAATATATGGGCATCATCCTGTGTAAATCCACGAACTCGCATCAGTCCGTGCAATGCACCTGAAGGTTCGTTACGATGGCATGAGCCAAATTCTGCTAAGCGCAGGGGTAAATCGCGATAAGAGCGTAAACCTTGATTAAAAATCTGTATGTGACCAGGGCAGTTCATGGGTTTAACTGCATAAACACGTTTTTCAGATTCGGTGATAAACATGTTTTCTTTGTAGTTATCCCAGTGACCGGATTTTTCCCATAAGCTACGATCCATGATCATGGGGGTTTTAATTTCCTGATATCCGGCTGCGGCTAATTCGTGGCGTAGATGCTGTTCGATAACTTGCCATAAAGACCAGCCTTTAGGATGCCAAAATACCATACCTGGTGCTTCATCCTGTAAATGAAATAAATCCATTTGTTTGGCTAGTTTGCGATGATCACGTTTTTCAGCTTCTTCAATGCGCTGTATATAAGCGTTTAAATCTTCTTTGGTTGCCCAAGCTGTACCGTAAATACGTTGCAGCTGTTCATTTTTGGCATCACCGCGCCAGTACGCACCTGAAAGTTTGGTTAATTTAAAATTTTTCAAGAAACGTGTATTGGGGACATGTGGACCACGGCACATATCTACGTATTCCTGATGATAATATAAACCCATTGCTTTTTCGTCAGGCATATCATCAATCAGACGTAATTTATAGTCTTCCTGACGTTGTTTGAATATATCAATGACTTCATTGCGAGGTGTGGTTTTTTTAATTACATCGTAATTTTGTGCAATCAGTTCTTTCATGCGTGTTTCGATTGCAGCAATGTCTTCAGGAGTAAAAGGACGTTCAAAAGAGATGTCATAGTAGAAGCCATCTTCAATCACTGGACCGATTACCATTTTGGCCTGAGGATAAAGTTGTTTAACTGCGTGTCCTACCAGGTGAGCACATGAGTGACGAATAATTTCGACGCCTTCTTTATCTTTAGCGGTGATGATGCTGACGTTAGCATCTTGGCTGACAAGATCACAGGTATCAACCAGTTTGCCGTTAATTTTCCCAGCGATGGCCGCTTTGGCTAAGCCTGCACCTATGGAAGCGGCAATATCGGCAATGCTTAGAGGCGCTTCATATTGGCGGATAGAACCGTCGGGCAGGGTAATATTTAACATGGATACTCCACAAATAACAGACCGCTCGCTTTGATTAAAGAGAAAATCGGGTAACTGCTTTTATTTTAATAATGAAAAAGTTAAGTTCTTGGTAATAAGCAAATGACGGGCAATCACTTATTAAAGGATTTATTTTAACGATTTGAATTTTGCTTGGCAATGCTTATAGGGCGGATTTTGTAGGTTTCGGCTATAATACGACAATCTGATATAGGTAATAGCTTGAGTTGGTTATATGCTTAATTTTACTTTACACTGCACTGATGGTGATGCGAGACGTGGTACGCTGGAATTGAATCATGGTAAGGTGGAAACGCCGGTGTTTATGCCTGTTGGCACCTATGGTTCGGTAAAAGCCATGTCACCACAAAATTTGGATGAAATTAAAGCTCAAATTATTTTGGGCAATACATTTCATTTGTGGCTTCGCCCCGGATTAGAAGTGATTAAAGATTTCGGTGGTCTTCATGATTTTATTGGTTGGGACAAGCCTATTTTGACAGACTCTGGAGGCTTTCAGGTTTTTTCACTTGCGCAAATGCGTAAGTTAACTGAAGAGGGGTGCACGTTCAGAAGTCCTATTAATGGCAATAAGTTATTTCTTTCGCCGGAAATATCCATGCAGATTCAAACGGTGTTAAATTCTGATATTGTGATGCAATTGGATGAATGCCCTGATGGTAATGTTGATTTTGCAGAAGCACAAAAATCTTTGCGGATGAGCTTGCGTTGGGCGCAGCGAAGTAAAAATGAATTCGAACGACTCAATAATCCGAATGCGTTATTTGGTATTGTGCAAGGGGGGATGTTTGAAGAGTTGCGCGAAGAATCATTAGCAGGTTTAGAAGAGATAGGCTTTCCAGGTTTATCTATTGGTGGTCTTTCAGTTGGTGAACCTAAGCCGGAAATGTACCGTATTTTACGCGCTATAGGACCCAAATTACCGCAATCTAAGCCGCATTATCTTATGGGTGTAGGTACACCGGAAGATCTGGTTTACGGCGTATCTTGTGGTGTGGATATGTTTGATTGTGTCATGCCAACGCGAAATGCTCGTAATGGGTGGTTGTTTACCCGCTATGGAGACATAAAGATTCGAAATGCTAAATATCGGCATGACCAGCGACCTTTAGATGAGAGTTGCGATTGTTATACCTGTCGCCATTTCAGCCGCGCTTACTTGCATCATTTGCAGCGCGTAGGCGAAATCTTGGGGGCGCAGCTGAATACTATTCATAATTTGCGCTATTATCAGATATTAACGGCTGAGATGCGTCTGGCTATTGAAGCTAAAGCCTTCAATGAATTCCAGTCTCGATTCCATACAGATCGGGCTAGAGGAGTGCTGTAAATTTATTCTGTTGTTTGGGGATGTTCCATGGTTAAGTTTAAGGTGTTGATCTGATGGAACGCTAAAAATGTGATTTTTTGTGGAGTTGGGGAATGAGTGAAAAAAAATGGTCTGGACGATTTAATGAACCGGTGAGTGAGCTGGTAAAACAATATACGGCTTCGATAGATTTTGATAAGTGTCTGGCAAAATATGATATTCAAGGTTCTCTGGCTCACGCGCAAATGTTGCAACAAGTGGGTATTCTTAGCTCAGATGATTTAACTGCAATTCAAGCAGGCATGAACGAAATTTTGCAGGAGATTGCTGAAAACAAGATAAATTGGTCGGTTGATCTTGAAGATGTGCACATGAATGTCGAGCATTTACTGACGCAGAAGATAGGTGATGCAGGTAAGCGATTGCATACCGGACGTAGTCGTAATGATCAGGTTGCTACGGATATTAGGCTGTGGCTACGAGATGCTATTGATTTTATAGTTGATCTTATTAAAGATTTACAGACTGCATTACTTAATTTGGCTGATGAACATGCTGATGTGGTGATGCCAGGTTTTACTCATATGCAGGTAGCTCAACCCATTAGTTTTGGTCATCATATGTTGGCATATGTAGAAATGTTGGGAAGAGATAGTGAGCGCATGCAGGATTGTCGACATCGTGTCAACCGCATGCCTTTAGGAGCTGCAGCTCTTGCTGGGACGACATTTCCGATTAAGCGAGAAGTAACGGCTAAGTTGTTGGGTTTTGAATCAATTTGTCAAAATTCTCTGGATGCGGTATCAGATCGTGATTTTGCCATTGAGTTTACGGCAGCTTCTTCTATTTTAATGATGCATTTATCGCGCTTAAGTGAAGAATTGATTTACTGGATAAGTCCGCGTCTTGCCTTTATTGATATTGCTGACCGTTTCTGTACCGGCTCAAGCATCATGCCTCAGAAAAAAAATCCCGATGTGCCAGAATTAGTGCGGGGTAAAACTGGACGGATCGTTGGGCATCTTATGGGGTTGATTACTCTAATGAAATCGCAGCCTTTGGCTTATAACAAGGATAATCAAGAAGACAAGGAGCCATTATTTGATACGGTGAAAACGGTAATCGATACCTTACGTATTTATGCTGATATGATGCGTGGTGTGACGGTGAAACCCGAAAATATGCGAGCAGCAGTCATGCAGGGGTTTGCTACCGCAACCGATTTAGCGGATTATCTGGTTAAAAAAGGTTTGCCATTTCGTGACAGTCATGAAGTTGTGGCTAAAGCGGTACGTATGGCTGAAGAGCAAGGTCAAGATTTGTCTGATTTACCATTGGATGTTCTGCAATCTTTTTCTAAATTGATTACCGAAGATGTATATCATGTGTTAACTCCTGAAGGCAGTCTTAATGCGCGTAATCATATTGGTGGAACTGCGCCAGAACAAGTACGGGCACAGGTGGTGCGTTGGCGTAATATGTTGCAGCAAAACTAAATTTCAGGTTTGCTTGAATGATACTGAAACGAGTGCTTTCTTTGCGGCAAAACACTTTGAAATATATATGGTTGACCAATCTGTAATAAGGTAATTTGGTGATCACTTAAAACAGGAATAGCTTCATCTAGATTATTCCTGTTTTTATTGGTTGATCAAATAGCGAAATATTAAGATTTGAATAAATTGTTTGAATTATATCGATATTATTCCATCTCATATCCTGCTTCCGAAAATACATCCATCATGTAACTAGGTGTAAAATCTAAATTGTCGACATTATTCCAATAAAAAATTTAGTGCATTATTATCAAACTGACTAATGTGGTCTAATTTTTGAGCCAGTGTACTATCGTGATACCGAAATAATTTATTCGGGTCACCATCATAGAAACCATTTTATTTTCATCCGATATTCATTTAGAAAAGATTATTGCACTGAAGTATTTTACTTTTTCTAATAAACAAAGTAATACGCATAATAAGGACTTATATTTAATCGCATTATCTATGAATCTACCCCATACTTCTTATGGTAAATGTCCTTATGCACGCTATATTGAAATAGCCTATAAAACAATCTGTTAGATTACAGTTACGCTATGTATTGCAAGACAGAGTGATAGGTTTATGGTAATGGAAAATGCTTAACCCTAAAATTCAAAAAAGCTAGAAATGAATAAAATATTATTTCTGTTTGCTCTAGGTATGTGTACCTTTTGTCTGGGGCATGGACTAAAGAAAACGACTTTAACCAATTGGTAACCGCATTAACAGACACCAAATTGGTAGAAGAATTTGATTTTGATGTTTATGAAAAAAAACATCAAGGATCTGAGAAATATATTTTATCTAATGGTAATACAATATTTTCTATGGATTTTTTAAAATAAAGTAGGCTTTCAAAGAGAAAGGATCTATACAACATCCTGCTACGCCTACGCTCTCTTATTAAAGATATAAACTCAAATTGCTAGATAAACTGTATGCATAAAACAAAAATGCCAACTTTTAAAGTTGGTTTTTCGTTTTGTCTCTCATTTTCAATTAGTTATATTGAAACACCTAAGCTCATACATGATTTACCATTTGTATATCAAAACTGGAACATACTACTTCTATATCATAATCATAAGCATTTATTAATAAATGTTTTAGGTGATTAAATCCATTTAAACTATTATTTTTCTCAACTATCTTAGAATTTTCTATTTCTACAATAGCAGATTCAGAATCAGAATGTGCATACATTTCAAATGCTTTATCTGATAAGGCTCCTCTTATTTCATCTAATCTCAAATTAAACATGATAATGCCATCAAATTGAAATTTTGCCAAAAAGTAATCACTAACTACATTTGGTTTTATACTACATAAATCTCTAGAAATAGACAGTACCGCTTCTATTATTCTAGGATTTATAGTTTCAATTTTTTTACCTCAATAGCATCTCTACCTATTATTAATCCAAATTCTTGCGTTACAATGTCTTTTAATTTCATATCTTTTTTGTGTTATATGAACATCTTACTTTTATATTGCTAAGTGTTATCTGATGAAAAACGTTTATTTTAGTTATTGGTTTTTCTCCTTTTGACTTAGCTTCTGCTAGAGCATCATTAGACGGATTTCCAATCATATTTGAACAAGAATATAAACAAATTGATATGGAATGCCAGATTAGGAAAAAATTATTATTGGTCACTTTCAAGTCAATAGTAACATTAATTTGTTGCAATAAAACACCCTTAGAAAAGTAGCCAAACAAACAAAAACTCTTCCTCAATTGATAACACTCTCTGACTAAACCAATTTTTAAATGGGATAAAGTTTAGTTAATCAGTGCCAGTGATGGAACAAGATAAAAGTCTTGTGAAAAAAGTCGTTAATCGCCTAGATATTAAAAGGTTATGTTATATGTATTTGTGTTTAGAAATTGGGTATCGATGACCACAGTGCTTTCAAACCAATGGTAAGCTTAAGATAATTGATCTTAAATAAAATGAGGCCGAAATGCATAAGGAAGTTAATTAGATGAGGATTAAGCCGCGAATTGTTTTGCACTGTTGCTTGGTATTATGATTTATTTAATTTACAATAACTGGTTTTATGCAACTTTGTGTAATTTGTATCAAATAGATATTTAAAAGTGGGGGTTATATGCGTTTTAGATTTGGTAAAGTGATGATGGTTTTGGCCATTGCAGGCTTGATAACTGCTTGTAATAAAGCGGTAGATCAACAAGAACCGGATAAGTTGGTACGGGAAGGTTTGCATAAGCTATCGACTCAGGATACTAAATTCAATTTCAGTGGTGAGGCTAAGTTGCAAACTGAGGTACCAGCTGAAAATAAAGATAGCCAGGCTCAAGCTTCCAGTGCTAGCGAAGATCTTTCCCCTAGTCTTGTTCCAATGAAACAGTATCAAAATCTTTTAGATTTGATTAGTAAATCATTTACAGTTAAATATACAGGTGCGGTCGATCTTTCACAGTACAAAATTGAAGTGATTCCTGAATATCATTATGAAGCAAAAAATATTTTATTGTCTTTAAAATTTCCTATTCAGGTGGATTTAAGTAAGTTGGCTGTGTATATTGATTCTGCAGCATTAACTAATTTTTCAGATACTTTTGCGAAGGAAGCGATGCCATCAAAATATGTTGGTGAACGCTATGTTAAAGTAGCAGTACCTGAAGATGATATTAAGCGCCTGCCCTTAAGTGATTTATTTAAAGATTTATCTAAAGCTACGGATGACAGCTATGCTTCATTAGATGCAAAATCTTTTAGTAGTGTTAATGTGGATGATTTTGGAAAAAAAATCAACGCTAAATATCAAGTGAAATTGACCACTAACGCTAAGTTGACTAATAAAATGACGATTGTTGCTTTAGATAGTCTGAGCAAATCTTTACAACAGCAAGGTCAAGAAGCAGCTTCAAAAAACGGGCAGTATCAGCAGCAAGATTATGAGGTATTAAAACAATATGTTGATAAGTTAAATATGGTTTATAAAAATCAATTAAATAATGATGGTAAGCTAAGTCAATATATGGAAAAAATGCCTATCATTTATGACTATTATTTAGATGACAAGGGTCGCATCATTGCAGTGCGTAATAAGATACAGATTTATACTGCATCTAAAGATTTTGAGCGAAATGTTTATGTTATAGCAGAAAGTCAGATTGATTATTCCGCACCTAAATTTACCATAACTCCAACTGATCAAAATACTTTGAATATTACTTCTCAATTAGTAGGCGTATTCTAATTGATAAAGACCCTATTTTTTCTAAACCAACACTTTGATGTGTTGGTTTTTTTTGTTGATGTTTAAGTAACCCGATTCCACCTCTCATCTTTATGAAGTTATCCTTAATTGATGCTATTATTAAAAAATGTCTTTTTTCGGTTAGAATCGCGAATAATAATGAATATTTAAATAAATGAGAAATTAAGATGTAATTGAGGGTAGTTGAGGATATTGAAGTATCCATAAAAATTAGAGAGTTTTTTAGATTAATGAAAGGGAATATTTTGAAAATTTTTAAAATGGTCTGGTTGATAATCGCATTTTGCCTAGTTGGGTGCACCTCTGTAAGCAATCAATCACCTGATGAAATGGTCAGGCAGGCTGTTCAACGTAATATTTTGCGTGATAACCAATTTAATTTAAGTGGTCAGCTAAATGTGCATATTGAAAATAAAATGGATGCCGAAGAAAGTGAAGTAGAAAAAATTGAAGAATATTCGATAAAATCTGATAGCAAAAATTTGGAATCATTATCCTCTACTGAATTGAAATCAAAAAATGAGAAAAAAGTGAGTAAACACAGCTCTCAAAAAAATCAGCCTACTGAAAATTATGATGATAATGATAATGTATTTACTGAACTATCCAGAGAAGATAAATTTATAGATACTATTAAAGTTTATTTGGATCAATCATCTATATACTTCACAGGGGCTGTTGATCTACCAAATAGAAAAATTGAAATCGTTCCTGAATTGCGTCGACAAGCTCGAAATATGTATTCATCTACTAAATTTCCTCTTCAACTTGATCTGAAGAAAAAACAATTTATCGTAGATGCTGGTCCATACAGACCATTTCTGAATGTTTACTATAAATATAAGGAACTAGATAAAATTTCTGAAAAGCCCTATATAGGTTGGGATTTTTCAGGTATAGATGATGATACATCTTCTGGAAAACTGTTAGCGCGTGCTTTGCCGAAAATTATTGATGATGCTTTAGCTAGTTATGCTAAAGAAGACTTTATCTTAATGGATATGGATGAGAGCGGACGTAAAATCGGTGCACGATATCGTATCAGAGTCAATTCGGATTCTCAGAAAAATAAATTATTCCTTAAAGTTATGCTCAACAGTATCAAGGAGCAGCTGAAGCTAGCTGATGCTAATGACAACGATTCTTCCGATGAATCCAATTCTAAAAAATCTGATGGTTTAAACAAAATAAGTGTACTTTTTGAAGATGATGTAGAAGATGAAGAGGCAAATGTAGAAAATAAACCATTTAACACCTTAGCGCAGAATAAAGATTTTTATTTGGATACTAAAGGTAGAATAATTGGCATAAAGGAATTTAGGAAAATTGAAAGTAAATATATAAAAAATCATATCTTCGTCAATAATGTATGGTTACATTTTGACTATACCTCACAGCCGAATTTTATAATTAAGTCGACACCGTTAAATACTCAGTATATCGATAATATAAAGGATTATTTTTTAGATTATTATTTTTATCGATAATATAAATAATTATTTTTTAGATTATTATTTTTCAGGGCATTAGTAAATGTCTAGTATTAAGCCAGTAACATTACTGGCTTTTTTATCAAGTTTTATCCACGAGGATGATGCTGATGAACAATTTGCTTTAATCGTTCGTTGGCAACATGGGTATATATTTGAGTGGTACCGATATCTGCATGTCCAAGTAGTAATTGTACGACACGTAAGTCTGCGCCATGGTTGACCAGATGGGTGGCAAAAGCGTGTCTTAACCCATGTGGACTCAAATGGCGTATGCCAGCTTCGCTGGCATATTTACTCACGATCATCCATGCCAGTTGTCGAGTCATGGCTGTTTTTTTCTGACTAACAAAAACCGCATCGCAAGCACGCCCCTTAAGCAAAATCGGTCTAGCCTGTAGGAAATATTGCTGCAGCCAATCTACGGCTTCCTCTCCCAGTGGTACCATGCGTTGTTTGTTTCCTTTGCCAATGGTGCTCAGTAAGCCGTTTTGTAAATCTATTTCGTTTAGATGCAGGTTGACGGCTTCACTAACACGTAAACCAGTGGCATAAATTACCTCTAGCAAAGCTTTGTCGCGTAATCCATGTGGAGAATGGATATCTGGAGCAGCCAATAGGGTATTAATTTGCGTTTCAGAAATAATATCTGGTAAATGCCGCCCTTTTTTGGGCATTTGCAGTTGTTCGGTAGGTAGGTCTGGTCGTCTATTATATTCTTGTAACCATTGGAACAGACGTTTACAGGCCGACAGAGCACGTGCTTGTGAGCTGGGTTTTTCTTTTTCAACAAAGATGGAATCGGCCAAGGAAATAGCGTCAACGCTGTACCAGTCTAATTGTTTAAGCTGTAGGCGGTAAGCAATTTTGGTTAAATCGCGGCGGTAACTTTCTAGAGTATTGTGGGCTAGCTGTTCGCTTAACCATAAATGTTCCAGTAGGGATTCTATGGGCTCAAGAAGAGATGTGGCAAGTTGTTCAATCACCATGTCGCCCCTTCATGGGTTAACAACCAGCGCTTGATGTTTAATTCAAAATCCTGATTACTCAGACTAAATCCTCCTAATCCGCAAGCAGAAACAACCCGATGACAGGGGATGATAATTGGCAAAGGATTTCTACCACAAGCTTGACCCACTGCACGGGGTGAACTGCCGATTAAGCGCGCGATATCGCCATAACTGATCACTTGTCCGTAGGGTATTGCAGCTATAACCTGCCAGACTTTTTGCTGAAAAGGGGTGCCTGATGTAGATGGCGGATACGCGAAATTCTGCAGTTTGCCAGCAAAATAAGCATCAAGCTTATTCGCCCACATTCCGGTTAATAAGGGCAAATTAACACTCTGATGCTGCTGCCAGTTAATTTTATGTAATTTTTGCTGCTCATCAATTTGCAAAATTAAAGCGCAACAAGGTGCATGATAAATAAAATTATGCATTGGTATGGCTCAATGTTTCCAGAACTTGTTGAGCATGACCTGCTGCTTTGACTTTACGCCATTCATGCATGATTTGACCTTGCTCATTGAGTATAAAGGTGCTGCGTTCAATACCCAATACTTTTTTTCCATACATATTTTTTTCTTTAATGACATCAAACTGTCGACAGACGGTTTGTTCAATATCTGATAGTAATGTCAGGTTTAATCCAAATTTACGCATAAAGTTTTGATGGCTTTTCTGGCTGTCACGCGATATTCCCACTATGCAATAGCCCAATTGTTGGAATTGAGGTAATAGGGCGTTAAATTCTTGTGCTTCTGTTGTACAGCCGGGCGTACTGTCTTTGGGATAAAAATAGATGATTAATGGTAGATGCTTTGAAGCTTCAAATAAGTGACCTTGTTGATCGGGTAAGGTAAATAACATGGATGCAGACATATCTCTATTTCTCTATGATGGGCAATTAATCTTGAATAAATGCAGTTATTAAGGGCGTGTTACCGATTAGGCGACTGCAATGACCATGAATGTTGGAATCAAAAGCAGTATTTTCAGGTAAGGTGTCGGCGGAATAAAAATGATCACCAGGACCAAATCGGCGAGTTGAACCATCTCTGAGTCCGATTTCCATCATACCTTGTAATACGAATAACCACTGTGGTTTTTCAGTACAATGAAAATCACTTTGAAATCCAACTGGACTGTGACGTAGTTGTAATGCGCTTGCCGGTAACCATGGTGAAAGTTGGCTGCGTTCATTGCCATGGTCTAAATGAATATCTTCTTCTTTAAATCTGGCAAAACCATCTTTATCGGTAAATAGAATTATTTTTTTGAATACAGGCATCATGGTAAGTTAAATATAAAAAGAAACAGTGCAGATTGTAATTTGTCTGCACTGTTGTGAAAAGATCATTAGCCAATTACGCCTAGATTATCATCTTCTGGTGGAATGTGATTTTGTTTAGGTATTAGCCATAATGTGGCTATGATATCTAATAGATAGATTGAAGCCAGTAAACATAAAGCCGCGTAAAATGACCACTCTTTGACACAAAATCCGATCACCAGTGGTCCAAATCCGCCGACACCACGTCCTAAATTAAATAAGACATTTTGTGCGGTAGCACGGACATGTGGTGGAAAGTTATCAGAGATAAGGGCACCATATCCCCCGATCATTCCGTTAACAAAAAGACCCATGATGGCACCACAGATCAGTAATGCAGTCGGATCTTGAAGTTGAGCATATTGGGCAACCATTAAAAAAGCGCCCAATTGATAGACTAAAAATATTTTCCAGCGAGCAAAATGATCAGCGAGATAGCCAAAAAGTAAGATACCAATGATCATGCCCATGACGGTGACAGCAGTCCAGTTGCCAGAGGCGGTGAGGCTGAAACCCAGTTTTTTAGCCAGATAACTCGGCATCCAAATCATTAAACCATAGTAACCAAAATTTTGTACAGCACAAAGAATAAATATACCTAGACTGGTTTTGGCAGTTTGTCGATCTTTAACGAGTTGCTTTAAGCGCGTGGTAAAAGATAATTGCGCTTGGGCATGACTTTGTTTGGTAAATTGCGCGGGTTCGCTGGAGTCGTGACGAATGAAATACGATACTATAGCGGGAAATAAACCAACTAGGAACATACCACGCCAGCCAATGATGTTGAGCAGAAACGGGGTAATATATGCGGCCGCTAAGACGCCTAGTTGCCAGCCTATACCCACGTAAGCGGAGGCGCGATTTCGTTTGGATGCTGGCCAGACTTCAGCGATCATGGCCATGCCAATACCAAATTCACCACCTAATCCCATGCCAGCCAGTGTGCGATAAATCAATAAATCATAATAACCTTGGGCAACGGCACATAATCCGGTAAATAAGGCGAACATTAGAATGGTCATTGAAAGCATGCGCACGCGACCAAAGCGATCGCTTAGATGACCAAAGATGATGCCACCAATCACTGAACCGATAAGAGTCCAGGTGACCAGAGAACCAGCCTGAGAAGGGTCAAGATTTAAATCAGCACTGATCGCAGTGAGCATGAAGCCTAGAATTAGCAAGTCAAAACCATCCATGGCATAACCGCTAACGGCGGCTACCATGGCTTTGGCTGGGGTCAGTTTTTTTGCAGATGAGCTCATAAATTTATTGCCGTGAATCTAAAATATTAATAATACGTTTGTTGGGTTGGGAGGTGGTGGCTGAATTTGAATTGCCACTTTGGTTAAAGCTGGACAGCACCTCATCGCGATCAAATACGATGTCACCACCGTGTTGTAGCATTTGCCCTTGTTGCAAACCGATAAAATCAAAAAGTTGATGATCAGCTAGATGGGAAGGGACAATATTTTGTAAGGCTGAAAACATGGATTCAATTCGTCCAGGGAATTGTTTATCCCATTGTTGTAACATCTCTTTAATCACTTGTCGTTGCAGATTGGGTTGTGATCCGCACAAATTACAAGGAATGATTGGAAAATCCTGAATTTCGGCATAGCGAATCAGATCTTTTTCTTTAACGTAGGCTAAAGGACGAATGACGATATGTTCACCGTTATCGGAAATCAGTTTGGGTGGCATGGCTTTTAGCTTGCCACCGTAAAACATGTTGAGAAAGAGGGTTTCGACAATGTCATCACGGTGATGACCTAAAGCAATCTTGCTACAGCCATTTTCTTTTGCCACGCGGTATAAAATGCCTCGACGTAGACGGCTGCATAACCCACAGGTGGTTTTTCCTTCATCTATGACGCGTTTGACGACGCTGTAAGTATCTTCTTCGATAATCAGGTAGGGAACATTAAGATGATTAAGGTAATCTGGCAAAATATGACTTGGAAAGCCGGGTTGCTTCTGATCAAGGTTGACGGCCAGAATTTCAAATTCCACCGGGGCAGATTTTTGCAATCTGAGCAGGATGTCTAAAAGAGCATAACTATCTTTCCCACCAGAAAGACAAACCATGATTTTGTCACCATCAGCAATCATCTGATAGTCGTTAATGGCGGCACCAACCTGATGACGAAGTCGCTTGACGAGTTTATTATTTTCATACTCGCGTTTTGAATTAGATGACATAATTCGGAAATTGTTTGAGCAAATTTTTTAATTGTACAATATTTAAAGGTCGACTGAAAAAATTTCAGTCGACCTTTATTTATATTTAGTTGGTTTAGAGGTTTTTTTACATTTAATGAGTGGGTTCTTTGTCTAACTCAAATACTTGATGTAAAACTCTGGTTGCCAACTCTAGATATTTTTCAAAAATTAACACGGAGACTTTAATTTCTGAAGTTGAAATCATTTGAATATTGATATTTTCGTTGGCTAGCGCTCGAAACATGGTAGACGCAATCCCGACATGTGATCGCATACCCATACCAACTATGGATACTTTGCACACAGTATCATCACCGCATACTTCACGCGCACCGATTTTTTTCTGTACATCGTGCAGAATATCCAATGTGTGCTGATAATCACTGCGGGGAACAGTAAAAGAAAAATCGGTGGTACCTTCTGAGCCGACATTTTGAATAATCATATCAACTTCGATGTTGGCGTCTGCTACTGCACACAAAATCAATGAGGCCATTCCAGGTGTGTCAGGAACACCACGTACATTGATACGTGCCTGATTTTTATCGAAGGCAATACCCGATACTGCCGCATGTTCCATCATATTTTTATCCTCTTCAAATGTAATCAATGTGCCATTTCCACCTTCTTCCAGGCTGCTAAGGACACGAAGACGCACTTTGTATTTTCCGGCAAATTCAACTGAACGTATTTGTAATACTTTGCTGCCCAAGCTGGCTAATTCCAGCATTTCTTCGAAAGAAATGGTATTCAGCCGCCGCGCCTCAGGGACTACTCGTGGGTCAGTGGTGTAAACGCCGTCTACGTCGGTATAGATTTGGCATTCATCCGCTTTTAATGCTGCTGCCATGGCAACGGCGGAGGTATCTGAGCCACCACGTCCCAGCGTGGTGATATTGTTTTCCGCATCTATACCCTGAAATCCGGCAATAATGACCACTTTACCTGCTTGTAAATCTTGTTGAATTTTATCCTGATCAATGGCATCAATGCGTGCTTTAGTATGGGCATTATCTGTTTTGATGGCGACTTGCCAGCCGGTATAGCTTTTGGCCGGAATACCAATATTTTGTAATGCCATAGCCAATAAGCCGATAGTGACTTGTTCGCCAGTTGATAAAACAACATCCATTTCACGCGGATCAGGTTGTTCTTGAATTTCGTGTGCTAAGGCGACCAGACGGTTGGTTTCGCCACTCATGGCAGAGACAACTACCACGATATCATCACCATTGGCTTTAGCTTGTGCGACACGTTTAGCCACATTTTTGATGCGTTCAACTGATCCTACTGAGGTCCCGCCGTATTTCTGTACGATTAACGCCATAATACTGCATGCTTTCTAAATAAATTTTGCTGTGAAGGAAGATTAGGCAGCAGCGTGGCCACGGCCTGTTTGAATTTTTGTTAAAAGATTCTTTTTAGCATTTCTAAAATATAAAAACAAGTTACGAAACGATTCTTTTTTGGCACTGTTTCTATTGATCTGGATAGTCTAAATTCGCGTGCTTTATGCTAATAAATAGTTCTTAAAAAAGAATTTTTTTCTCAATAATCTAATAAATTGTTGTTGGGTGATAGGGATTTTCAGATGATTATATCTTTGTTTTTTCGCTATTATTATATTCTTCATCGGTCTTTTTTTTAAATGTAAAATAGCCGAGTTTTGAGAATTAATTCACTCATATTGCTCGATTAGATCTATTTATTTATATGTAATATTAAACTTTACAGTGTTTTTGCAATAATCGCGTTTTTTGAGCGCGGTCAAAGATTTCTGTTTATTTCTTCTTATTGATATAGGGTATTTTTTCTTTGGATGCTCTCATACATATAAAGCTGTCACAATGACTGGATTGAATTTGTTTTTGCCAAAACAAGTGATGCCATTTTGCAATCATCATCTCAGAAGAAATACTAGCGCCAAATTAATTGAGCTTTTGCTCCTGATGCAGTGATAAATAGGATACTAAGGTTAATTTTAAAAGAAAATTATATTCTATAAATCGATATTGAAGATAAACGGATCTAAGAGGTTGGTTTTAAGATTGATTGTATATTTAAAGTTTTATGTTAAAATTTAGATAATTTTAATGTAATGAATACTAACGTGGCACTTATGGTTAAATAAATAAAAGAGCTTGCTAATACACTTAACAATTCTTCTGATAAAGTATAAGTACTCCAGGCTGAAACTCTATCTAAAAAAATTTGATAATTATTAAAAAAAACTCCTATTAAAAATATAGCTGTAAAATAAATGGAAATATTCCAGTTTTTTTTCCATGCTTTTTTTAACAAAATTAATATGATGAAGATAAGGCTAATATAAGTAGAAAATAAAATAACATCTTTGTTATATGAACAATTCAAGCAAGATGATGAAATCTGATTTGAGTGTTCTTGCATAGAAAAATAGGTAGAAAAACAGGCTAAAATGTATATGATTAATGAAGAAATTATTATTTTATAGTATTTCATCTGATTCTATTCTTGGTTTAAATATTACATTTATATCGTTGCTTCATCGATATTTTTAGCAAAAATTTTGCAGTATCTTTCAGCTTAGAAAATTGGATTGTGTTGCCAGTTAATTGTAGCAGGCTTTAATGCGTTTTGTAGAACTACCTGAAAAAATCATAAAGTTACATTTTATTAATTCTTTTATAGATTATATTTTTTCATACATTAATTGTATGATTTATGAAATTTTCGCTCTTTTGAAAGATATTTTTTAGTTTATGAAAATATATATATAAACCATACATTATGGAACATTAACTAAAAACATAGATAAATTAGGTTTTAAAATTAGCTATTATTTTAACTATTTTTCTGGAAGTAATCCCTGTAATAAAAGGATATATATTTAAGGCTATTCTTTCTCCAGAGGATAAATTAGCGTTTTGATAATCAGGTGTTTCATCTATGGAGTTTTGCGCACCCTTGGAATGCTAACCAGTATATTGAAACATTTAATATTGAGTGAATAAAAACTAGACTAGCTATTTTTAAATGATGGATAGGTTGTTAATAATGAATATTTTCTCTGGCTGAGCAATGCAGCATGAGAATATAGTGAATCGATGAAATAAATCGATACTCAGCCGATCTAAAATTTTGTTAAAATCATTCTGTGAATCATTCTAATTTAAAAGATAAGAAGCATATTTATTCAATGATTTAGATGATGAAAAATAAGTTTGTTAATGATTTTTTTGGGAAATAATTTATATAATT
The DNA here is from genome assembly GCA_945267035.1 of uncultured Neisseriaceae bacterium. Taxonomy (GTDB): domain Bacteria; phylum Pseudomonadota; class Gammaproteobacteria; order Burkholderiales; family Neisseriaceae; genus Snodgrassella. The sequence goes on from CALYOS010000001.1 coordinate 44,406, forward strand.
TAGGGGTAGTGTTCCATGAAATGTTAAGCTTTTTTTAAGATTAAGATAGTCTGGAAGCGGGCGAAGAAACGGAAATGTGAAAATTTAGGAACAGCAAGCTCGTGCTAATAGCAGAAAAATAAATAAAAATTTCTTTTGATTCAATAATATGCAAAATTTTATTTCATGTTTCATGGTTTAGAGGCAGCCTGCAACAGATTCTATTGCTGATTTGTGTATATTGGGATTTGAAATAGGGTTGTTTGAGTCATTCGTCTCAATAATTTGGTTGAGACGAATGGAACTCTATGAGTAACCCAAAATTTTATGTTGAAGGGGTATGCATTTGTTCGATGGCTTTTTGTTGCTCCTGCATGATTTGAATGATTCCTTGTTGTGCCAGAGCAATTAATTCAGTCAGTTGTGGCACTGTAAATGGTGAACCTTCAGCGGTACCTTGGATTTCAATCAGTTTATGTGATGATGACATAACAATGTTGATATCTGCTTCGCAGCCGGAATCTTCCGGATAATCTAAATCGAGTAATAATTGGTTGTTAACTATGCCTACAGAAATGGCTGCAACGGCTTCTCTGATGGGGTTTTCAGTGATTTTACCGCTAATGAGGAGTTTGTTGATGGCCAAACACAGGGCAACATAAGCGCCACTGATGCTGGCTGTTCGTGTTCCGCCGTCAGCTTGGATGACATCACAATCAATCAGGATTTGTCGACTACCCAGTTTCTCCATATCGATAACGGCACGCAAAGAGCGACCGATTAAGCGCTGAATTTCTTGGGTACGGCCTGATTGTTTGCCTGCTACTGCTTCCCGACGCATACGACTGTTGGCTGAGGCTGGCAGCATGCCATATTCAGCTGTCACCCAACCACGACCGCTATCTTTTAAAAAAGGGGGGACATTTTCGTCGATGGTGGCAGTACAAATCACTTTGGTATTGCCACAGCTAATGAGAGCTGAGCCGTCGGCTTGCGGGAGAAAATGCGGGATAATGTGCAATGGACGCAATTGGTTAGGGGCACGATTTTGACGCTCAATAGTGATGTTTTTGGGCATAATTTAATTTTTTAGATGATGGTTGGTGAATTAATTATATTACTGTACACCTGAAGTGCCTAATAATATGCGTTTGCCAGAGGTGGGCTTTTGGTTATACTTGATCCATTAACCAGTTTTTTTGCGGTGAATTTGTTTTAAGGAAAAGAATAATGTTACAAAGTATGACTGGCTATGCTAATGCCTCAGGGCAATTTGGTAGTCGTCAGATTAATCTTGAGCTACGTGCTGTCAATCATCGATATTTGGATATGCAGTTTAAAATTCCAGAAGAATTACGCATGCTGGAAGGTAAGATGCGTGAAATGATCAGTGCTCAGATCATGCGGGGTAAGTTGGAATGCCGTATTCAAATACAGAGGCTAGCGGGAAAAAGTCATGAACAGCTTCCAATTGATGAAAATTTGGTGGCGCAGTTGGTCTCTTTTAATTCGCAGCTGCAGGCACAGTATGCTGATCTGGGCAAGCTGACGGTGGCGGATATTTTGCATTTCCCCGGCGTGCTGATTGCGCAGAATGAAGATAAAGATGAATTAATTTCAGGCGTGTTAGGTTTGCTTAAGCAAGTTCTAGCCGATTTTAAAGCAGCGCGCGAACGTGAGGGAGAAAAATTACAGCATCACTTGTTGGCTCGACTAGACGATATGACGGTAATTGTTGATGAGCTGCAACAAATTTTTCCGCAATTGCTGCAAGAATATATTACTAAGGCGGAAAATCGGTTGCGTGAAGCAGTTGCACAAGTTGATGCTGAAAGGTTAAAACAGGAATTTGTTTTATTCATGCAAAAAGTGGATGTTGATGAAGAATTGAACCGCTTGCAAACCCATATTATTGAGGTGCGCCGTCTAATCAATGAACATCATGGCAGTGTCGGCAAAAGATTGGATTTCCTGATGCAGGAATTGAACCGTGAAGCCAATACCTTGGGAAGTAAAGCGTTCGCAATGGAGTGTACGCAGGCTTCTGTTGGACTAAAAGTACTTATCGAACAGATGCGCGAGCAAGTGCAAAATATTGAATAATGGTTGTGCCTATTTGACATTTTAAATGCCAGTTCAGCTAACCAGCTGTACTGGTTTTTTTTGGCTATGATAAAAGGATGGTATCTAAAGAAATAATTTAATTCTAACTGACGGTATGTGCTTCTCTACGGTATTCATTTTTTGCTTTATAGATCCACTTGTTTTTGGTAATGAATTCGATTATTGAGTCACCACGGTGGATTTTGTGTTTTAGGATTAGTCTTACATATAGTTGTCGTTAACAGAAATAACCAAATTTAAGTTTTCACTCGTGTTTCAGGGAAAATCTTACCAGCTACAGTACTTTTGATTGTTTTATGTTTGGTGATGAGCCGGTGAATAGGTTTTGTTGAAAGGTGTTGTGGTTTTTGCTCGAGATTTATTGAAATTTGTATGGTCTGATTAACAGCTGTTTCTGGTTATGCTGAAATCATATCTAGGATTAATCTGGTTTATGCAAATCATGCGCAATCAAATATTTTAATGATTAATGGATGAATGCAGAATATTTTTTGGGCTATCGCAGGTCTAATGATTTAGCTAGCCAAAATAGATTTATATATTTTCCTTCAGTTTATAAATTTTTTGGGTAGTATCGATGTGACGAGACATTGTATATTATGGTTATCACATTCCGCTTTGATGTCTGCCAAAATACCGACATCAAAGCGGATTTATTTTCATTAGGTTTAAGGTTGATTTGTTGAAATTAACTATTGAGTGTTTAGAAATCGATATTAATCATACGATTGGCTGCTTCCAAACAGTCTTCTAAGTCAGAAACTAGGGCAATGCGGACATAGCCTGCTCCTGGATTGCCATGTGTGGTATTACGCGCTAAGAAACGTCCAGGTAACACTTTGATAGCTGCTTGTTGCCATAATGATTGGGCAAAGGCTAAATCGTCTCCCTGCGGCGCTGCTAACCATAAATAGAAGGATGCATCAGGTTTCTGCACGATGTATTTTTGCTGTAACAGTGGCAGAACCTTTTCAAATTTCTCCCGATATAGATTACGATTGCTGATGACATGTTGTTCATCATTCCACGCAGCAATGCTGGCATATTGAACCGGAAGGCTCATGGCGCTGCCATGGTATGTCCTATAAAGCAAAAAATCTGCTAATAATTTGCTGTCTCCGGCAATGAATCCCGAACGTAAGCCCGGCGCATTAGAGCGTTTGGAAAGGCTGGTGAACATCACCAATTTTTCATAAGTTCGGTTTAATTTTGTCGCTGCTTCCAGCACCCCTAATGGTTTGTTATGGTCATCAAAGTAGATTTCGGAATAGCACTCATCAGATGCAATGATGAATCCATATTGATCTTGCAAAGCAAAGAGTTCTTGCCAATCTGATAGGTTCATTACTGCGCCACTGGGATTGGCGGGAGAGCAGACAAAAACAAGCTGTACATGAGACCAGGTATCTGCTTGTATCTGATGCCATTGGGGAATGAAACGCGGACCATTGCAGTTTACATATTCAATCTGTGCGCCCGCCAGTAACGCAGCTCCCTCATAGATTTGATAAAAGGGATTAGGACTGATCACAACGGGTTTGTGCTCACCAGTTGGATTGATCACTGTTTGAGTAAAAGCAAAGAGGGCTTCGCGACTGCCAAGGATGGGCAATATCTCGGTATCGGCATCGACTTGTACACCTTGATAACGACGCGAAAGCCATTGTGCACAAGCTTGACGCATTTGGGCTAAGCCAGCGGTGACGGGATAGACAGATAAGCCATCCAAATGATCAATTAGAGCTTGTTTAAGCACAGTCGGAGTAGGGTGTTTTGGCTCTCCGATGTGAAGGAAAATAGGTTTTAAATTGGCTGGAGGTTCCAAGCCATCCATCAGATTGCGCAGACGGGCAAACGGATAGGGTTGCAGCATTTCAAGTCTGGGATTCATAATCAATCTGCACTAGAATTTTTTTGTCATAATACCATCAATATTTATTATTTTGGGTTAGCTTGAAGCAAAACCAAAACGCTTATTGTACCGTGTTCATGGTTCTGTGGCAGAAATAATTACGAGTTAGTGGTTAAAAAATTAGGTCATTTTTTAGATCGATTGCATTTCTCCGGTCAGAAGATAGGCAATGGTTTCTTTCACACTGCGAATCGCATGACCAAAGGGCAATGGATCTTTGCCACGAAAAAATAAACCTTTATCGGTTTCACCACGCCATGCCGCAGCCAGTTTTAGATCAATACAAAATTGTCCTACTTTATCAAGCCCATCACGTAACCCGCAAACGGAGAGGCAATTGATACCTTGAGTACAACGGCGTTGATCTGCTTTGGCATTTTTCTGTAGTATGGATTCACGCTTCAGGTAGCTATCTAAAAATTTATTTTTTACGCCACGCGCAGGTAAACCAGCTACTGACATGAATTCGACTATTTGTTCACCCTCGGCGCCGGCGAGCATTTTTTTAAAGTTCAGATGAGCATCACCTTCTTCGGTAACGGCAAATGCTGTGCCAATCTGCACTGCTGAGGCACCCCATTGTTTTAAGGCAACGGTTATTTTTTGGAAGTTAGCCATGCCTCCAGCGATGATTAAAGGAATTTTTTCCTGCTCTAAGCCCAATTTTTTGAATAATTCGAAGGTTTCTTCGAGGACGCGTTTAAACTCAAAACGCTCATCATTGACTCCTGCCACGGTAGCGGCACCAAGGTGCCCAGCGGCGTGGGCAGGATGTTCGATCACGATTGCGTCTGGCAATCGATTTTTTTTCATCCAGCGTTTCAACACGATGCCAATGCCTCTGGATTCTGAAAGTATTGGTAATAATGCAACATCTGGAAAGTCTGCCGTCATATCCGGTAGATCTAACGGCAAACCTGCTCCCATAACGATGGCATGGGCACCTGATTCGCAGGATTGTTGTACTAAGGCATGATGATCTTTAACCGCTTTCATCACGTTTACGGCAATCATGCCTTTTCCCAGCGATTGCGCTAGAGCTGATTTAATTTCACGATCAAGGGCAATGCGGTTTAATTTATCGTATTTTTCTTCGGTTGGATGTTGTTTAGATTGTTCAAGAAGATCAGGATGTAAATGGCGTAAATCCACGCTGGCAATGGTACCGACGCCGTTTTCACGTGCCACCGCACTGGCCAGTTTTGAGGCAGACACGCCTACGCCCATACCACCCTGTACAATCGGTATTAAATGTTGGCCACGAATGATGAGTGGTGAAAATTGCTGCATGTTGCGTCCTGTTTCTTGATGTAGATCTATAGGTTTTAGCTATTTGAAAAAAATATCATTTTCTTAGCTTTTGTTGCGATAATTTAGGATTAAATAGAGTATATAATCTAAATTAGTGTTTATACTCTATTCTTGCCTTTAGGTACTGTCAAGTTGTAGAAATATAAATATTAACCACAATTTGGCTTTTGTAGGTTTTGTACTACAAAGTTATAAAAGGTAAGGAGGGGGTTTTAATTTGATATGAATACAGATATTGTCATGGGCTCATGCTACAATAAGGCTGGAGCATTACCAATTAGTAATCAATTTGGGTAAAATAGGGTAAACTTAATGGTTACGCATAATGCACTACGACGTACTATTTTATGTGCGCTAATTTTATTTCTCACTGCTTGTGGCGAAACGGGTAAGAAGAAGGTGGTGATGCTGCCTAATTCTTATTTGCAACCAATCAGAATCACCAAGGTTAGCCATGCCGTGGGCAGTCAGGAATTATTGTTGCATAGCTTGAGTTTGATCGGAACTCCTTACCGTTATGGTGGCAGCAGCCGAGAAAATGGTTTTGACTGTAGTGGAATGGTGCAATATGTCTACAAGCAGGCCTTGCAGGTAAATTTACCTCGGACTGCGCGCGATATTGCTGCAGTATCTACGCCAATTCGCAAACAAGATTTGCGGATCGGAGATTTGGTTTTTTTTAATACCAATGGTCAGAATTATTCGCATATCGGTTTGTATATTGGTCAGGGTGAATTTATTCATGCACCCTCTAGTAATGGAATGATACGCACTGCCAAATTAGATCACCCCTATTTTAATCAGCGTTTTACTGATGCTCGAACGCTATTTGCCCGATAAATTTAAAGAACCTATGTTCTTTTTTATGTCTGAAGTATTTATAAACAGGAATAATTTAATATGAGTAATCAAGATTTGGTATTGATACTGAATTGTGGTAGTTCTTCTGTAAAAGCTGCTGTCATGGATGTGGCGAAAAAAGAAGTATTGATGAGCTGTTTGGCTGAAAAAGTAGGCAACCCTGATGCTTACATCACCTTTAAAGTTAATGGTGAAAAAAATAAACATGATTTGAGTGCTCCACATGATCATACTGCTGCAGTGATGGCGTTGCTGGATGAATTGAAAAAATTGGGCTTATATGATGGCGTTAAAGCAATTGGTCATCGTGTGGTACATGGTGGTGAACGCTTTACTCAGTCTACTGTGATTACTCCTGAAGTGATGCGTGATATTGAAGCATGCATTGTATTGGCTCCATTACACAATCCTGCACATATTTTGGGTATTCAGGCTGCACAGCAAGCTTTCCCTCAATTGCCACAGGTTGCGGTTTTCGATACTGCATTCCACCAAACCATGCCTCCGCATGCTTTCCATTATGCTGTTCCAACCAGTTTGTACACTAAATACGGTGTTCGCCGTTACGGTGCACATGGTACCAGCTACCGTTTTGTTGCTCAGGAAACAGCTGCTATTTTGAATCGTGATATTAATCAAATGAGCATGGTGATCGCGCATTTGGGTAATGGTGCATCTATTACTGCTGTTAAAAATGGTCAATCTCAGGATACCAGTATGGGTCTGACTCCTCTGGAAGGTCTGGTTATGGGTACCCGTAGTGGTGATATTGACCCAAGTATTTTCTCTTTCCTGGCAGCAAATGCTAACATGAGCATTGATCAGGTAACCGAAATGCTGAATAAAGAAAGTGGTATGCTGGGCTTATCTAATCTTTCTAATGATTGCCGTATTTTGGAAGAGGCAGCCGCTAATGGTGACCAAGGTGCTGAGCTTGCTTTGAATGTGTTTGCATATCGTCTGGCTAAATATGTTGGTAGCATGACTGTGGCAGCTGGTGGCTTAGATGCGCTGGTATTCACTGGTGGTATTGGTGAAAATTCAGACTCTATGCGTAAAAAAGTGGTTGATTATCTGCATGTATTCGGTCTGAAACTTGATGATCAAGCCAATCTTGATGCTCGTTTCGGCAAATCAGGTGTGATCAGCACTAAAGACAGTAAAGGCAATGTATTGGTGGTACCAACTAATGAAGAATTGATGATTGCTTTGGATACTGCTGAATTAACTGGTATGCACGTTTAATCGTATTCTGGCTATAAGGGATACGGTTTAATATTAATCTATTAAACGTATTCGCTAAAACTGACTTTATCCTGAAAGATAAAGTCAGTTTTTTATTGTGCTTTAAGCTTAGAAAAATCAAGGTAAACCAAGTGCTTGTGCAATCATCAATTTAGACAAGTGGCATGATTTCAATTTTTTGATGCAATATTTAATACGAGCTCTCCAAATTGTCTCACTTTTTGCCAGTCTGTATATTCAATATGGGCATTGAGATCGGTTTCACCCTTATTCAATTTCATCACTAGCTGCATCAGATAACGATCAATTAAGTTGTATTTGGCATAATGCAGTTCACCGGCAAAGATGCCGATTACATCGGGTTGCCAAGTACTTTTTTCAAAAAATTTGCGGGTGTAAGTATGCGTTTGTGGGGTATTACGATGTGGTTTGTTTGCCAGAATGCTGACGCTAAAAAAAGCGCTAGGGGTATGATCTAGTATGTGTTGATTTTGCTGGATCCAAGAGGTCATTTTCGGGGCATAATGTCCGTAGCGAATGGAAGCACCGATAATAATTTTATCGTAATCGCCTAAATTCAGTTGGGGTGCTTCGTTCAAGCTAATGGTATGGACGGTTATGCCGGCAGCTGTCCATTGGGCTTCCAGTCTCTGAGCGATCTTATGGGTGTAACCAAAGCGGCTACTGAAGATAAGCAGATAATTCATAAGCGTATGTGCGCTGTTAAATAAATTCAATCATACCATGCCTGCTGCCATTATTGCGTGGTGAGTTCATGCAACGGGTGTTTATGGGTTCGGATGCGCTAACAGGCTTTTTTTCCAGCTGGAGACTGGTACAATAGCGGCTGTTTTTGGAGATATTTATGAAAGCCAGTCAGTTTTATATTTCGACTTTAAAAGAAGCACCGGCAGAGGCGGAATTAGCCAGTCATAAACTTATGTTGCGTACCGGAATGATCCGTCGGCTAGCCAGCGGGTTGTATACCTGGATGCCCATGGGATTACGCGTTTTGCGTAAGGTGGAGCATATCGTACGAGAAGAGATGAATCGTGCCGGATCGATTGAGTTGCTTATGCCAGTGGTACAACCGGCTGAATTATGGCAGGAAAGCGGACGCTGGTCGTTTTATGGTAAGGAATTATTGCGAATTACTGACCGGCATGAACGTGAGTTCTGTATGGGACCCACTTGTGAAGAAGTCATTACTGATATTGTTCGCAGTGAAATACGCAGCTATAAGCAGCTTCCCCTGAATTTTTATCATATCCAAACTAAATTTCGCGATGAAGTCAGACCTCGCTTTGGGGTAATGCGTGCGCGAGAATTTGTGATGAAAGATGCTTATTCTTTTCATACCAATTTTGAATCGCTACAACAGACTTATCAGGATATGTTTAATGCGTATTGTAAAATTTTTGACCGGTTGGGGCTGGATTACCGTCCTGTAGCGGCAGATACGGGAAGTATTGGCGGTACCGGATCGCATGAATTTCAGGTATTGGCTGAGAGTGGTGAAGATGTGATTGCTTACAGTGATGCATCTGACTACGCCGCGAATGTGGAATTAGCTACCACTATGCCGCTTACCGGCGAGCGACTGTCTGCCAGCATGGATCTGACTAAGCTGCATACGCCAAATATTCGTACCATTGATGAGCTGACTGAATTTTTAAATATTTCCGCTGATCAGACTTTAAAATCCATCGTGGTTGAAGGTGAAGAGGATGGTTCAGTGGTATTGTTATTGGTGCGTGGTGATCATCATTTGAATGAGATTAAGGCCGAAAAATTAGCCGGTGTCAAAGCACCATTAACCATGGCTTCTGCTAATGCAATTGAGGCTGCTTTTGCCGGTGCACATGGTGGTTCGTTAGGACCTGTTGGCTTTTCCGGCAAGGTTTATGCCGACTTTGCTTTGGCTAATGGCGCTGACTGGGTGATCGGAGCCAATGAAGATGATCATCATTATCGCGGTTTCAATTTTGGTCGGGATGCAGACGAACCAGAATTTGTCGATTTGCGTGAAGTGGTTGCTGGTGATCCTAGTCCATGCGGTCAGGGTACGCTTAAGCTGGCACGTGGCATTGAAGTAGGGCATGTTTTTCAGTTGGGGACGAAATATTCTGAGGCCTTGCAAGCTACGGTACTCGATGCCAACGGCAAAAATGTGGTTGTAGAAATGGGTTGTTATGGAATTGGGATTACCCGTGTAGTGGCCGCTGCAATTGAGCAAAATAACGATGAACGTGGCATTATTTGGACTGAGGCCATGGCTCCATTTACAGTAGTCATTGTGCCAATGAATTATAAAAAATCCAATGATGTGAAAACTGCTGCCGATGAAATTTATGCCCAATTGCTGCAAGCTGGGGTAGATGTTTTATTGGATGATCGTGACGAGCGTTCAGGTGTTTTACTGCACGATTCTGAGTTGATCGGTATTCCTCACCGCATTGTTATCGGGGATCGTGGTTTGAAAGCGGGTGTGGTGGAATATCAGGCACGCAAAGAGACTGAGGCAACTCAAATTGCGCGTGAGAATATCGTTGCACATATTTGTAGTCAGTTGAATTAAAGCAAGTTATTTAAAATAAACCTGAATTCGGTTATTTGTTCAATATTGTTTAAATTGCCCTGCGGTAGATTTAATAAGTTGGATTGGATTAATTGATTAATGTTTATATTACTTATCAATATAGATTTTATTAAAGGGTGTGAGTTTATCGCACTCTATTCAGGTTTATGATGGATTAAACTAACGTAAAGCTACTGCACGGTCGTGCAGTTTTTTTTATGGCAATGGAAAGTCATTAATTCAATAGCCTTAATAAGAAAAATATAACTTTAGTGCTGCTGGTTTGAATGAGAAAAGGATGCTAGCGGCCTGAACGAAGTTATTTTATCAGCACCCTTTTTTACCATAAATGATATCTTGCCATATTATCAGCAATAAAACATGCTGAAGTGAGCAACAGCGTTAACAGTTTTATTTGCTGGTCGTTTTAGAACGGCGAAAAATTGCCTTTAATTGGTTTTATTATCTTTATCGCAAATGAAAATGGTTTTAGCTACAAAAGTTAAGGCAGAAGCTTTTTGATTTAAGCTACAGCTCTATCAACTTTTTGGTGACGATTTTTTTATCCAGTGATTTTGTCCACTACTGAGGCGGAGCGAAACGCATAATCGGCCAAAAAATTGATAGAGTAGGCAGATTTATTTAAATAATTCTGCTGGAATTTGGCACACCGGAATGGGGTTGATTTTATGCTGCATGGCACGATGATAACGATCATATATGCTGAAAACTTCGCGCTCCCGCCCAGTGAAGTCGTCGATGGTGTGCTGATCGTAAACACTCATTGCCCATTCCAGCTCCGGATAGGTGGCACCGATTTGGTCTTCGTCAGTTTTGTCGGCATCCCATAATCCGTCGGTAGGGGCAGCTTGAATGATGTCGTTGTTGATATTAAGTGCTTTAGCAAGCGTATAGACTTGTGTTTTGAGTAGATCGGCAATCGGGCTAATATCTACTCCGCCGTCGCCGTATTTGGTGAAAAATCCGACGCCAAAATCTTCGACTTTATTGCCGGTGCCCGCAACCAGCATTCCGCGTACTTGAGCGTAATAATATAAGGTAACCATGCGTAAACGGCTGCGAGCATTGGCAAAGGCGAGCTGTGTTTGATGCTGGTTTTTATCTCCAATATCTACAGCGGCGGCCAGGGAATCAAAGGTGGTGGTTAAATCTACACGGTGGGCTTCGACATTGGCATAGTTTTTTTTTAGCTGATTGATGTGTTCCTGCGCGCGGGCAATCTGGTCTGCTTTCTGATGAATCGGCATTTCCAGTACGATTGTCGGTAATCCGGTTTTTGCGGCTAGGGTAGACACCACAGCAGAGTCAATCCCTCCAGAGACGCCAACGACAAAGCCTTTGCTTTTAGCTTGGTTGGCATAGTTGCTCAACCAGTTGACGATATGTTCGATAATGGCTGCAGATTGCATGGTTTTTCCTTGAATATTTGGATAATCTAGGCTAAATATACTGCTTAAATGTGTGCTTGCAAAGTAAGATGATTCTATCGCTCAGTCTGGGTAAAGAAGACGAAACGGTTTTTTCAACTAATGTTAAGCAATTATTTTTTGATTTGGTTGAACGAACAAGACATCAATTCAACGTTTATTGTTGTTGCATTTAAGGTCAGAAACACTTTGTGTATGACAAGCTCACTGCATCGTCTAAATTTTTAATTCTGTCACCATCAGTTTTCTATCTTTTTTTTAGTTTAATTTTGTGCCGGTTGAAAAGAATGTTTTTTCGGTCTGAAGTACTTTATATGGTATGTACCTAAGATAAGTTGGTGGGCATTGTTGGTGAGTTCAGTTAAAATAACTAAGATATGTATAATGTTGTTGGACAGATGAATCATGGAATATCAGGTTCCTGATGAGATTCGCCTCAGTCATGATAAGCGGGTGTTAATTTTGGTGTATGCGCACGGGCGTTATGAGCTATCAGCAGAATATCTACGGGTTTTTTCGCCCAGTGCTGAGGTGCGTGGTCATGGAAAAGGTCAGGAAATATTGCAAACTGGTAAGCGTGAAGTGACGATCGAGTCGCTGACACCGGTTGGTCATTATGCAATAAGAATTGCTTTTTCTGACGGGCATGACAGTGGGTTGTATGACTGGAATTATTTATCTGCTTTATCCACGCAAAAGCAAGAGCGTTGGGCGGAGTATGAAAAACAGTTACACCAAGCTGGCGCCAGTCGTGATGCAATGTAACGGATGCATGCTAGATGATGGTGGATGCAGGCATTTGCTGGATGTAATATATTTAATCAATATTCGATTTGAAAGTGGTGTATGAGCGATCACAAAACCCATTTTGGCTATCAGACTGTAGATGAAAATGAGAAAGCCGGACGAGTAGCCAGTGTATTCCATTCGGTGGCGAAAAATTATGATGTAATGAATGATGTGATGTCTGGTGGCATGCATCGGCTGTGGAAACACTTCACTATTACCACCGCGCCATTACATCAGGGTGATAAGGTATTGGATATTGCCGGTGGATCTGGTGATTTGGCTCGTGGTTGGGCCAAACGTGTTGGCAAAACAGGGGAAGTATGGCTAACTGATATTAATTCTTCGATGCTAACGGTTGGACGTGATCGTTTGCTTAATGAAGGGATGGTCTTGCCGGTAGCCTTGTGTGATGCGGAGAAATTGCCGTTTCCAGATAATTATTTTAATTTGGTTTCGGTCTCTTTTGGTTTGCGTAATATGACCCATAAAGAGGTGGCCTTGGCGGAAATGTATCGGGTGTTAAAACCAGGTGGCACTTTACTGGTGTTAGAGTTTTCGCAGGTATTTAAACCGCTGAAACCGTTGTATGATTTGTATTCGTTTAAAATGCTGCCATTAATGGGTAAGCTGATAGCTAAGGATGCTGATAGTTATCAATATTTGGCTGAATCAATCCGCATGCATCCTGATCAGGAAACGTTACGTAATATGATGCTTTCTGTAGGATTTGATCGGGTTAGTTACCATAATCTGACAGCCGGTGTTGTTGCGCTGCACAAAGGGGTGAAGTTTTAAAGAAGGTGGTTAATATTGATCAGGCTGCTTGGAAGTAGCCTGAATTTTTATTGACTATCATCTATTTAGGTTATTTTTTAATTTTTGATTGATTCATCCCTTGGCTAGTGGCACTACAGGTAAATGCTTTTATCTAAAATCGAAGGCTATCAAGTAACGCCCAACAACAAGCGCAAGAATTGATTTATGGTTTATATAACACTGATAACTTACACATCATATCTGGCGTTTTTTTGAGATACGAGTCCTACAATGTGATATTTGATTTTTATTATACAAGGTGAATAAAGTGATCATTGCAGCTTTGAAGTTTATAAAAACCAATGCCAGAAATTCTGGCAAAATTGGACGAACATAATGTATTTTAGATAATTATTTCGCTCAAAACATGTTTTTGGCGTCAGGACTTTTAGCTGATAAAACGGGTGGTATAATTTAGTATTGAGTGATTCAATTGAAGAGGTAAAGGATATCATGAAAAATGATTCTTTTTACATTCTTGATTTTGTAGATTTTAATTATACTTTCTTTCAGGCATCGAATTTGTCGCCTAGTCTAACGATCAGATAAATTAAGTCTTGCTCTGACCCATAACTTAGTATGTTAAGTTTATGGGATAGATTTTGATTTTTCTTTTATTATTGATTCTATCGAATCAGTTTATGAAGCTTTTATCTTCAGGCGCTTTTTGAATATTATATAATTTGGTATTTAAATGTGTCTTGGTTTTCTTCAAGTACAAATCATTTGCTGAAGCTTTGGAAGCCATTTATAAAGCTATGATGTGTTAGTAGGTTTTTTTTGCTACAAATAAATGTTTTGTAGCCGTAGTTAAGGGTATAGTCAGGACAATATTTCCATCTATTTTGTTTATTAAACCGAACGTTTTCTAATAGATTTAAAATGGTTGGTGGTTTGAATTGAAGTATTAAATTGTGAACGATTAAAAGCCAACAGCAATTTCGGTTCCTATTATTATTAAGTTGAGTGTATAAAATGAGTGAATTAAAACATCTTGAGCCCCAATCGGTGTGGCAATGGTTTGAACGTTTGTGTGCAATACCCCGCCCGACTTTTCATGAGCAGGCGGTGCGGCAGATGTTGGTAGAGGCAGCTGAGCAACGTGGATTAAAAACTGACGTAGATGCTAAGGGAAATGTGCGCATGATTAAGCCGGCTACAGCCGGTATGGAAGATCGAACACCGGTTGCGTTGCAGGCGCATATGGATATGGTGGCACAGAAAGGTGAAAAATCTAATCATGATTTTTTGCGCGACCCAATCACTACTCGGATTGAAGATGGCTGGGTATGGGCCAATGATACAACGCTAGGTGCTGATAATGGAATCGGGCTGGCGATGGGGCTGGCGGTCATGTTTAGTGATGATATTGTTCATCCTGAGTTAACGCTAATTGTGACTGTTGAAGAAGAAGTTGGCATGGGCGGTGCAGAAGCTTTAAGTTCTGACTGGTTGCACATGCCGTATTTGATCAATTTGGATACTGAAGATGCTGGCGAAATTTTTATCGGTTGCGCTGGTGGGCGGGATGCAAGTTTTACTCTGCCGCTGGATTGGCAGTCGGTTGATGCTCGAGCTTGCAGGATTCGGGTATCTGGTTTGCGTGGTGGTCATTCTGGTGTTGATATTGATAAAAACCATGCTAATGCTAATGTTCTTTTAGCTCGAGTTTTGAGCAGTTTGTATTCTTCTATACCTTTTTCTCTAAGTTCTTTTCACGGTGGCGAGTTGCGCAATGTCATTACGCGCGAAGCAGAGGCTCTGATTGTGGTGGATGAAGAGATAGCACTTGAAGCGGTGTCAGAGATTGCTGCGGCGATCAAGGCTGAGTGGCCTGAAGAAGAACATTTGCAAATTGAAGCAGAATTTATTGATCTGACTTCGCTACAGGTTGCTTCAGTCGAGAAAACGCAAAAAGCACTGGATTTATTGTTGTCGGTGCCTAATGGAGTGCTGCGAATGAGCGATGCGTTTGCCGGCGTTGTGGAAACGTCATCAAATATCGGTGTGGTGCAAACGACAACAGATGGATTGCATATTCATTGCTTGATGCGTTCGCTGAAGGAAACACCAAAAGATGAATTAAGCTTGCGTTTAACTGCATTGGCACGAATGGCTGGGGCAGAAATAGCGTTAATGGCTGATTATCCCTCATGGACACCCAATCCTGATTCGGCTTTGTTGAAACTGACCAGTCAGGTCTTCAGGGAGCATTATGGCAAAGAGCCTCCTTTGCAGATTATCCATGCTGGGCTTGAATGTGGTATTCTGAGCGGAAAAGCGCCAAAATTGGATATGGTATCATTTGGTCCTACTATCCGAGCGGCACATTCTCCTAAAGAACGGTTAGAAGTGGCTACGGTGGCAGAATGTTGGTCTATCTTGGTGGATTTATTACGAGTTATGCCACAACGCAGTCATGAGTAAAGCATAGTTTGAAGGACATGTTTCACAGATGCCCTGAAGTTTGCTTACGACTAATCTTCATCCTAACGCAAGCAGCTAAATATAACTAGGCGAAGCTGTGTTAGCAGTTTATTCTGGTGATGGTTTTTTTAACTTGGCTGTGCTTTGGCTACCAAAATATTCTGTTAAACTCAGTTTCGCTGCAAAGAAATAGGTGGATATGAATACACAACAACACGGTCGTCGAAATTTTTTACGTGCCAGTGCAGCCTTAGCTGGTACTGGTTTGTTACAGGCTTGCGGTAACACAGCCACGACTAATAAGGTGACTACAAACTCTTCACCAACGCCAAATGTTCGTTCTAAATCAGGAGGTTCCTCTTTGCGTTTATTTGCTTGTTCTGGATATGCTGACAACTCAAGTCGCTGTGAACTCGCGGTGTCGCGTTTAAGCCGTGTCGGTTTTAATGTAAGTAATCAGCAAGCTTACATGCGTCGTTATCAGCGCTTTGGTGGCAGTGATTTTGAGCGTAGTGCTGATTTTCAGGATGTGGCATCGGGTCGTGTTAGCACGCCTAAAATTTTGCTAGGGATACGCGGTGGCTATGGCGCAGTACGAATTTTACCCACTATAGACTGGGAAAGTCTGGGTAAGCGCATGCACGAACATGGCACCATGCTCTTTGGTTACAGTGATGTGACAGCAATACAATTGGCCTTACTGGCTAAAGGCAAAATGTGCAGTTTTGCTGGTCCCATGTTGTACAGCGATTTTGGGAAGCCGCAGTTAAATGAATTCACAATGCGTTCCTTTGTGAAAAATTGCACTAATTCGACGATGACGATTTCGGTTAACCAAATTCAAAATCAGCATGTCAGGGCAGAGGGCATATTGTGGGGTGGTAATTTAAGTGTCTTGGCTTCTTTGGCTGGATCTCCATATATGCCACAAATTAATGGCGGTATTTTGTTTATTGAAGATGTGGGTGAACAACCTTATCGCATTGAACGAATGCTCCAAACCTTATATCTCAGTGGGGTATTGAGTCGTCAGCAAGCTATCGTGTTGGGCAGTTTCCGTATGAACGGTATTCGCGATGTCTATGACAGCTCTTATACTTTAAGTTCAGTGATTCAAACGATGATACGTTTAACCAAGGTACCGGTTCTAACTGGTTTTCCTTTCGGTCATATTGCTGAAAAAGAAACGTTCCCTTTGGGGGCACAAGCAAGCTTACGTTCAACCAATAATGGTGGATATGAAATTAGTTTTTCCGATTATCCTTATTTGAATGCGGCTTCTTTTGCATTAGATTCTCTTTTGCCTCCTCCACCTAAAGAGTTGAATACTTTCGAAGGTGGCGACGGGCAATATGGTGGAGATTCTTCTAATGACAGCACAGATTCTATTTAGTCGCTGCTTATTATTTTGTGCAGATGCAGGACTGTTGAGAGAAGGCAGTTTAGGGTGGTGACTTAAGTTGCCGTTGATGGTGTTCACACTGTAAATTATTTAGGTTTGCATTACCGTTTCTAAGCTACAGCATTTGGCATTGTGCCATTTGTATGGTTGTTGATGATTGACTGGCTTGATTTTAGTTAATTTAGTGCAGTGATGATCAATTAAATAAAAAGATAATGGTTTGATGGCAATATTGAAGCCCTTAAATTAGGAATAAGTTGTTTATGATTTTACACCCGAATTTTGATCCGGTTTTGTTGCATTTAGGACCGCTGGCAATACGCTGGTATGCGCTCAGCTATATTGTCGGGTTCAGTTTGTTTATTTGGTTTGGACGTAAAAAGATTAAAAGTGGTCATACTTTTATGACCAATGATTTATTGGATGATTTCATCACTTTAGGCGTATTGGGTGTCATTATTGGTGGTCGTCTTGGCTATGTACTGTTTTATCAGCCAGGATATTATTTATTAAACCATCCGCTAGATATTTTTAAGGTTTGGCAAGGCGGCATGTCTTTTCACGGTGGCTTTTTAGGCGTATTGGTGGCCATGTGGTTGTTTGCCAGAAAGCATAAGGTTGGATTCTGGCAGATGGCTGATTTTGTTGCGCCATTAGTTCCTTTGGGGCTGGCGTGTGGTCGCATCGGGAATTTTATTAATGGTGAGCTTTGGGGCAGGGTAACTGAGCTAAATGCTTTTTGGGCGATGGGCTTTCCAGATGCTTTAAAGGAAGATGAAGCTATGGTGATTGAAAATCCGCAAAAATGGGCGGCAATATGGGATCAATACCACTGTCTTCCACGTCATCCATCACAGTTATATGAGTTTGCGCTTGAAGGGATAGTATTATTTGTCATAGTTTGGCTATTCTCTCGCAAACCGCGTCCGCTTGGGCAAGTTTCGATGGTCTTCCTCGCTGGTTACGGAATTTTGCGCTTTATTGTTGAATTTACACGTGAACCCGATGCATACCTCGGTTTGTTGTTTATGAATTTATCGATGGGGCAACTCTTGAGCCTGCCAATGATTATTATCGGTGTATTCGGCTATATTTATGCCGGCAAAAAAGCCAAAGCCAATTTAACGGTTGACCGTTAATTAAATTATTAAGCAAAACCGCGATAAACCTAAGTTTTGTCGCGGTTTTTTTTTGCGCTAACACTTGTGCTCAGAAAAGTTGTGTAACAATGCAGGCAGGGGGATTGAATACAAATTGTTCATTCCATCAGCGCAACGTTGTCAGTGCTTAGGCACAGTTTTAGGCTGCAAGGTTGATATTAAGAGTAGTTGATTATTTCAACCTTGTTGCTGCTTTGTTGGCTAACATTTTTGTTCGTTTGAGATGAAATCAACTGAGTTTGTACGAAGGCACGGTAAAAATGATCACAGTTTAGAGGTTGTCTTTTTGCGCCAATATGCGTCTGCTTCCTCCTAACTCGGTGCCCGAAACAATGCCGGCGGCTTCGAGTGCTTCCATCAAATTAGCAGCACGGTTATAACCGATGCGCAGATGGCGTTGCAATGAGGAAATCGAGGTCTTGCGCGTATCCAGCACAAATGCGACAGCTTGATCAAATAATTCATCGCTGTTGGCATTAGGGTTGACCTGATTAACGGTGGTTTCAGCCGCTTCTCCAGACAATAGGCCGTCAACATATTGAGCCGGAGCCTGTTGACGGATAAAATTGACCACAGCGTGGACTTCTTCATCAGAGACAAAAGCGCCATGTAAACGGGTTGGCTCTGCCTGTCCTGGAGGGAGAAATAGCATATCACCTTTACCTAATAGATTTTCTGCACCCATCTGATCAAGAATGGTGCGACTATCAATTTTACTGGATACCTGAAAAGACAAGCGTGTGGGAATATTGGCTTTGATTAAGCCAGTAATGACGTCCACACTGGGGCGCTGGGTAGCTAAGATTAAATGAATACCAGCAGCTCGTGCTTTTTGCGCCAGTCGGGCAATTTGTTGCTCGATTTTTTTGCCTTCCACCATCATCAGATCAGCTAATTCATCGATTACCACCACAATATAGGGCAATTTTTCCAATGGTTCTGGCTCATCTGGATTGGTGCTAAAGGGATTCACTAACGGTACCTGATTATTTTTCGCAGCCGATACTTTTTCGTTAAAACCATTGATATTGCGTACACCAACATGAGCCAATAATCGATAGCGTTTTTCCATCTCGGCAACGCACCAGTTTAAGGCTTGGGCTGCTTCTTTCATGTCGGTCACAACCGGTGCAAGCAAATGAGGGATACCATCGTAAACGCTTAATTCCAGCATTTTCGGATCCACCATAATAAAACGCACTTCGTCTGGCTGGGCTTTATACAATATGGACAGGATCATGCAGTTAACCCCGACGGATTTACCCGAGCCGGTGGTACCCGCTACTAATAGATGGGGCATTTTCGCCAGGCTGGCAATGACTGGAGCACCAGCGATGTCCTTACCCATTGCCATGGTTAATTTGTCTTCAGCGTTCTGAAAAATGCTGGCATTCAGTATTTCTGCTAGCTGGACATTCTGGCGTACTTCATTGGGTAATTCGATACCCATGGTGGTTTTACCGACTATGGTTTCTACTACACGTACACTTTGTACAGATAATGAGCGTGCCAAATCTTTATTTAGATTAACAATCTGGCTACCTTTTACTCCTTGCGCAGGCTCAATTTCAAAACGGGTAATGACTGGTCCTGATGTTGCACTAATGACTTCTACGTCAACTCCGAATTCTTTTAACTTCGTTTCAATATGCTCTGCGGTCAGCTGTAGTTGTTCGGCTTTTACCGCAGGAGCTTGAGGGGCTGGTGTGGCCAATAGATCCACGCTAGGCAGACTGGTGTGTTCACTGCCAGTACGTACAGTTGGTCTGGCCGCTGTTGCCGCTGTCGCGTTGGCAGTTTGCGCCGAAGCGAATAAATCTGGCTGAATGGTGGCAGCTGTGCTGACAGTGACTGTCTTACGGTTGCTGGTTGCCAGTGGTGGTTTGGTGATGTGCTGCGCATTGATGTTTTTCGCTTGTTTTACCACGCGGCGTAAGGTTTTCTGATTAGGAAATGCAGTGATCAAGCGATGAGGTTTGCGCAATAATTTACACCACAGCCACTCTAGTTGGGCGCCGATTTTTTCGATCACTGTCAACCAGGAAACCTGCAAAATAAGAGAGACACCAATCAGTATCATGAAGACGCTAATGAGTAAGCTACCTGTCTCTCCGAATAAGTGTTGCAGTAATTTTCCGCATGTTTGCCCAATCAGACCACCACTGCCAAGTGGTAAATGTTCATCCAGACGGTGGGTGAGGATCAAGTCTTCCAGCACAGGGCTGAAAATAAACATGAGAAAAAGACCCAATATGGATAACCAGGCATTATAGTTTTTACCTTCGCTGTTGGCGTTCAGGGAGCGGGCATTTAATGGACGAAAACTGTGATACAAGGCAATGGCAACGGCGAAGATACCCCACCATACGGAAAAACCAAATATGTAATAGCCGATATCGGCCAGATAGGCTCCGGTTAACCCAGCCAGATTGGCCGGTACATTAGTGGTAGGGATGATCCCACGTGACCAAGCAGGATCATTCATATTGAAGCTGACCAGCGCAAGAAACACGTATAAGGTCACCATTAACGCCATCAACCAAAAAATATCGTTAATCAGGTTCATCAACCATGATTGTCTTGTTTTGATTACTTTAGGCTTGGTGGCCAGTGTGGGAGACTGTTTTTTGCTCGTCGTTTTCTTTTTACGTGTAGTGGCCATATTTTAAATGAATGTTACGGTATGCTGAGTTTGTTTCAAGGCTGTATTATAAAGGTTAAGCTACACTCTGATTAGGCTCTGTGCTTGTCTTAACGGATTTTTGCGGACGATGCAGACCAATACCCGCAACCGAGTATACGTGCTTCTGATGCACCAGTAGCATGATGAACGCATGCTGGTTGACGATGATACCAACAGGCAGCCAACCAGGCAAAAGCTGCTGCTTCGACCAGTTGAGCTGGTAATTGTAATTCATCGGTGGTGTAGAGGCTAATATTATGTGAGTGAAGAAGTTGATTTAATGTCTGTTTTAATAAAAGGTTCTGGGCTCCGCCTCCACACACATAAACACTTTGTGCTGTGGGCGCTGCTTGCACGATAGCCTGAACAACTGTTTGCGCTGTTAACTCAAGCAGGGTGCGCAATACATCTGTTGGTTGCTCGTTTCCTGACAGATATTGATGCAACCATTGCAGATTGAACAAATCACGTCCGGTACTTTTGGGATAAGGTTGAGAGAAATAGGGGTGATGTAACATCTGCTGCAAAAGAGCAGGGATGATTTGCCCTTGTTTTGCTAAGCAACCATCTTGATCATAGTCCTGCTGCCAGTTTTGCTGAACCCATGCATCCATCAACATATTAGCCGGTCCGGTATCAAAACCAAATGGAGCGAGTTGTGGTTGCAATATACTGATATTGGCTATACCGCCTAAATTTAGCACCACTCTACTTTGATGTGGGCTGGCAAATACGGCCTGATGAAAAGCTGGAACCAACGGTGCACCTTGTCCGCCTGCAGCCAGATCAGCACTGCGAAAATCGCCTACGGTAGTGATGTTGGTTAACTCAGTTAACAATGCCCAATTCATTAATTGGATGCTGAAATGGTTTTCAGGCTCATGCCGCACGGTTTGACCATGACAGCCTATGGCAGTGATGTCAGCCGCGGTTAACTGTCCGTTTTGCAGTACTGCACTGACTGCTTTGGCATTAATTTGTGCCAATTGTTGAGCCAGTATGGCAGCCTGATTGATTTCGTTGTTGCTGGGGGTTTGCAACGCCAATAATGCTTGTTTCAGGTCGGCAGGATAAGGAATAAACGCATGAGAGCAAATGCCTTCAAAGCGGGTATGGTTCAGTTTGGCTATAACAGCATCCACACCATCCATGCTGGTACCGGACATTAAGCCAATATAATATTGTGTTTTGGTCATAACTGATGTCAAGCAAACTGGGCAATGACTGGAGCATGGTCGCTAGGACGTTCCCAGCCACGTGTCGCCACATCTACAGAAACTTGCTGGAGTGTTGGCACGAGTTTTTGACTGATCAGGATGTGATCGATGCGTAGTCCTAATTTGCGTCTGAACATATTCATGCGATAGTCCCACCAAGTATAATGTGCTTCGTTCGGATGAAGATAATGCAGGCTGTCGGTTAAACCAAGATCAAGTAATTGTTGGAACCAACTTCTTTCCTGTGGTGAACATAACACTTTATTTTGCCATTGTTGTGGATCGTAAACATCGATATCTGTAGGGGCAATATTAAAGTCACCCAGAACAATAGTGGCGGGGTTTTGTTTTAGTTCATTGTTGAGGTAGTCATGTAAAGCGTGAAACCACTGTTCTTTATATTTAAATTTATCGCTGTCGATCGATTCGCCATTAACGCAATAAGCACAGATCACGCGAATATTATTAATCGTGGCTGCAATAATGCGTTTTTGCGGTTCATTCAATGCCGGGATATCGGTACAAATATTATCAATTGGCTGTTTGCTCAAAATAGCAACACCGTTATAGGTTTTTTGACCATTCCACGCTGCATGGTAGCCTATGTTGGCAAAATCAGCTTGCGGAAATTTATCCTGATCAAGTTTCAATTCTTGTAAAGCTAAAATATCCGGCTGGTTTTCTTCCAGCCAGCGTAATGTATGTGGTAGACGAACATTGAGTGAATTAACATTCCAGGTAGCGATTTTCATAGTTGGCTGGCAAGAAGAGCGAAACGCTTATTGTAAGCGTAAAGCGTGGTCAAGTTCTACTTGATATTCAGCTAAAGCGTGATTATTTTTGAATTTTGCGAAAGCGAATAGGGCAAATACCTTCAGTCTAATTGGGCGACGGTGACACTCATATTAGGTACGCTGTTTAATTGTTGCTTCCAATGTTGTAGTTTCTTCTTAAAGTCTGCCAGTTCTTGAGTATTCAATTTTTTGGTAGGCAGAGCCACGCTAGTTGGATTAACTGGCTGTCCATTGATCAATACTTCATAATGTAGATGTGGACCAGTGGAAACACCGGTGCTGCCAACATAACCGATGATTTCACCTGCGCGGATATGTTGTCCGGCACGAATATTTGCAAACGCGCTCATGTGACCATACAGCGTCTGCATACTATCACTATGACGCAACATAATGGCATTACCATAACCCCCTTTTACGCCTATACTGGTGACCACCCCGTCAGAAGGTGCGCGGATGGGTGTTCCACTTGCAACAGCATAATCAATACCGCTATGCATCCGCAGGGTTTGGCGGATAGGGTGAAAACGAATGCCAAAAGGGGAAGAAATGCGAGCGCCTTCTACCGGTGCACTGGTAAAGCCTTTGCGGGACGGTTTACCATTCTCATCATAATATTGTCCATTATTATCATCGCCTGTCTCATAGTAATAGGCACGATATAATTGTCCGTGACGGCTGATCTCTGCAGCACGGATGTCGCCGGTACCCAATTGTTGTCCACGATAATACAAGATATCATAAATCAGGCGGATTTTATCTCCACTTTCCAGAGTGTTGATATCGATTTTATCGCGAAATATTTCACGCAAAGATTCCCGAATTTCAACCGGAATACCAGCTTGAGCCAATGCGCCACGAGCAGAAGTTTTAACCACAACGGCTTTTAGAGTCGGCAATGTTTCAGTGTCAACAGAGTTAATGCCTGCCTGCCAATGGTCATCTATTTTTTTCAGCACCACCAGATTTTTTTCACCATTGCCATCATCATTAAAAAACTGGATATCAGTCAGCTTTCCATTATTGTCGGTACGAATACTGAATACCTGATTAACCTGCAAATGTTGCACTTGTTTTTTAATCGTTTCTATGCTGGTTATGCGGTTAATTTCTGTTTCACTGATACCAAAGCGGCCAAGCACCATTTCGATGGTGTCACCCGCTTGTACCACCTCATCACGCCAGAAGTCCAAATTACCCTGAGAGGTTTTAATGTTGACTTCAGGTAGATTGATGATGACTTTTTCTGCTCGATAAGTGCTGGTACTTGGTTTTTGGCTGCTTACACTGATGATGATTATGAGCAATAAAAACAATACCAATGCAGCTAAAATAACCCAAAATTTGGGTTGCTGTTTGATTTTCTTTTTGATGCAGTTACTTAGCGCAGATATAGATTTCATCATGGATGTGTTTTTCTTAACGACGGGGCTTTAAAGTTGAAATTAAACGGATTCTCTGTTGATTAGATTAAACTTATTACTATATCTTATTTTTGCTGTTTTGTTGATGTATCAAGCGCTATTTTTTTGGCCCATGCATTTAAATTAATATTCAAAGCAGGTAGACAGGGAGACAAAATGCTGTGTATTGATTTGGCTACTTCAGAGGTGCCAACATCATTGTAGACATATAAACGAAATAGATCATTAAGCATGATTTTTTCGGCACTAAGCTGTAAAACCCAGCCATAACTATTATGGGTAATATAACGATGATCTTCCAAATCATTTAACAAACGAGACAAGTGTTTATCGCTAATTTGTAATTCTTGTTGTAGCGTATATGCGCTAATAGCCTTACCAACTTGTTGTGCTTGTAACAGTTTTAATAAAAGGTTTAGCGCATCTTCGAAAAGTTGATGTTGATCCAGTTGCCGAAACGTTTGTCGATGCCAATAAGGCAAAGATGAAGTTAAAACCGCACCTGTGAGTAATAACAGCCACAGTAGATTTAGCCATATTAAAAATACAGGTATGGCGGCAAACGCGCCATAAACCAACTGATAGTTGCCAAAATAAATAATAAATAGAGCAAATCCCCTGCGCAGTAAATCTAAAGCCACAGCGACAAGGATGGCACTGAGCAAAGCATGACGCCATGGAACAAAACAAAACGGGACTAATTTGTATAGTAAAAATAATAATGTAGTGATAAGTGCCAGATTAATAAAATAACTGAACAGGTTGCTGGTAAAGGGAATATGGGTTGCTGCGGTGCCTAAATGTGTCAGTATGGAAAGAAAGGATAAGCTCATCCCCATGACCACTGGACCGAGTGTGAGAAAAGCCCAGTATATCAACATGCGTATCCATAATGGTCGTTTATCCCGAGCTTTCCAGATTTGATTAAACGCCTGCTCGATGGTCTGTATCAACATTAAAGAAGTAATGAACATGGACACAATTCCGACGGCAGTCAAGCCACTGGCTTTGGCGCGAAAAGCGTCCAGATAATTCCCTACTGAATCAGCTCCCGCTGCTGGTAGAATGATGTTGGTTAAAAATTGATTGAACTGAGTTGCCATACCCGCAAACATCGGAAAAGCATTGACCATGATCACGGTCACCGTAAAAAAAGGCACCAAGGCCAGCAGGGTAGTGAATGTTAAGCTGGTGGCAATCAGCGATAAATGACAGCGACGGAAATTCTTGCTGACAAATAATAGAAATTGCGGTACACGCTTTTGTATATATCTGTTTGAGTCAAAAGTTTTTTTCATAACCATAGTTTGGCAAACCGATCATTACATTCATTGTACCGAAATATTACAGTAAATAACTGATTATATTTTTATTTTTGGAATTTTTACCGCTTAGATAACCATAATCAATCTCTAACTTGAGTTAACTATGCTTCTACGTCAATCAATAAAATGGTCTAAACAGCTAAGGTTAGTGATTGGTATTCTTTTTGGCACTCCTTATAGTTTGTTGCTTATAGCTAAACAGAATACAATAAGCCATACAGTATGCTGTTTACTTTAAACCATCAACATGCTGCCAAAAAGCTATGTGAGTAAATAAATCAGAAGGAATGTGTTTATGAGTTATCAAACCAAATTAACCAGTGCGGCTACCTTACCAACCATTTATGGTCATTGTTCGATTCGTAAATTTACTCAAGAAGCTTTAACTCAAGAGCAACGTGAAGCCATTTTAGAAGCAGGGCGTGCAGCTTCATCATCGAGTTTTATGCAATGTATCCATATCATTCGCGTTACCGATGCAGAAAAGCGGGCTGCTTTATGTGAAGTGGCAGCTAACCAGAAATATGTCCGCACCGCTGCAGAATTTTGGGTATTTTGTATTGATTACACCAAGCATCGTCAGGTTTGTCCCGAAGCGCAGCTAGACTGGACTGAAGCGCTGATTATCGGTGCAGTAGATGCCGGCATCATGGGGCAAAATTGTTTACTGGCTGCTGAATCATTGGGATTAGGTGGTGTGTATATTGGCTCTTTACGTAACGATACAGCTAAAGTTAGAGACATTCTCCAGCTGCCTGAGCTAACGGCACCCTTATTTGGGCTATGTCTCGGTCATCCTGATCAACGTCCTATGTATCGACCACGTATGCCGTTAACTACGTTGGTGAGCGAAAATACATTCCGACCAATGGATCAAGCTGCGCTGGCTGCTTATGATCAGCAGCTGGCTGCATATTATCAGCAACGAAGCGGGCTTGATCTCAATTGGAGTAAGGCAGTAGCCAATAATTTTGCCCAACCAGTGCGCCCCCACATTTTGCCGTTTTTGCATCAGCAAGGATTGGCTAAACGCTAAACTTTAACTTAGATAAAAAAAGACCTGTCTCTATATAATAGACAGGTCTTTTTTATGTTTAGCAACAATTAATGCTTGTTTTTCATCGCCAGTATATTGTCGGCTAGAGCCAGCCCCAAACGTTGATAACCACTTGGGGTGAAATGAACACCATCACTTCTTGCCAGTCCCTGACTGATCCATGATTTCATGCTGCATTCTCCGCCCATTGCTGCTTGCCAGTCCCAGTATAATGTGTTTTCTGTGGCTGCCACTTCTCTTTGCATATTTTGCAATTCGGTCAGTTTAGGTGGGCGTGTACCACAAGGACCAGCGGTATTTTTAAGACTTTCTGGTGCGCCCAAAATCATAATTGAGGTTTTAGGAGAAGCAGAGCGAATCTGATTAATCACCGTGACTAAAGTTTGTCTAACCGATTCAATATCCATATTGTTATAAGCTTCGTTTGTACCGTAAGCAAGAATAACCAGATCAGGAGCGATGACATTTAGTTCATTTTGCCATGCTTGAGTATTCCATCGGTTCCATTGATTGAGCTGATAGCCATTGATACCCAGCGCAGAAAATACCGCACCCTGATGATTACTATTACGCGTCCAGATTCCACCGATGGCGGTATGAAAATTCATCCCAGCTGAAATGGTAATAGGAAACTGAGCATTAAACCGACTGAAATGCCATTGATTGTCTTTGCGCTTAGCCGACAACACAATATGACGGCCATTGGCATCGACAATATTCAATGGATCATCGTCAGCACCCTGACGGATACTAACAATAACCGTTTGTTCTGCCTCAGGGTCTCGAGTTTTAATAGTCAATTTGGCTCCAACAGAAGGCACAGCAATCAGTCCACCTAGACTGTAATCCTGATTTTCTTCCGTTCGGCTCGATATGGCGCGCCAGCCTTGATTGCTATAGCTAAACCGAGCCAGACGCATACCAGGAAACTGCGTGGGCATAGCCCAACCAGCACCACCATTACCCAATTCTTGCTGTAATCGAACACGGGCTACTTCAGTCATATAATCAGCGGCAGTGTGAGAATCACCCAGCTGTACAATATTAATCTGCTTATTTTGCAGAGCTTTGGTTACCTGATTGACGGGTTCTTCCTGATGTGGTTTTCTACTATGAGATTGTTTCGGTTGCTGAATTGGATCAACCGAACATGCTGTCAGCAAGAGTATGCAGCTAAAAATACTTAATTGTTTTCTAAAGCTCATCAGTTTTACCATCCGCACCAGTTTGTGGCGAAATGTTGAAACGATCGAAAATATGTTTCGCAATAATTTTTTGTCCCTGTAAAGAGAAATGTATGCCATCTGCACTACGGGTTTTAATTTTATTTCCATTTTCTTCCATCAGTATATCACTGAACTCAGTTCCATTATTTCCTAATATCTCTATGGTATCAATAACATAACCATGATTTTTACTCACTTCATCATGAATTAGTTCGCGTAAATAGACCATCTGTTCATTCAGTTTACCACGACGCATATTTGGTGGAGTGAGCCATAGCACCGTCACTTGATGTTTTTGCGCATGATCGATAATGCTTTTTATCCGTCCACGGTAAATGCTTTCCCATTCTTGAGTTTTAAAGCGGATGAAGCTGCCCCCATTAGGGTTGGGCATATCCCATGGATCATTTGGACCCAGAAAGACCACCAATATTTTAATATTGGCATTGTTATTTAACGTATCTTTGATGGTTTTGTCCCAATCAAAGAAGCGGGTATAGGTTAGACCTGTACTTTGTTTGCTCAGATTGACTGATTTAATCCCATATTGTTCACTCAGCCACCTTTGCACATGAGGCGCGACACCTTGCATCATAGAATCACCCGCAAAAAACACCTGATCATTCTTATCCAAAGAGAAATCCATTTTTAAAGTATTTTCTTTAATGACTTTCTGGGCAATTTGCTGCCGATGTTTCTCTTTTTCCGCTTCTTCCAGCTTTTTCTGTGCTAAAAAAGCTGGCGTATAAGCATAATGATCATTAAAGTGTGCAATCAGATTTTGATTAAAATCATTTATGCTTTGGTTTAATGTACTGATATTTTCATTCAGGAGCGTACCGAATAAAGCACCTTTGTGCCATAACTTCGAAGACTTAAGCTGACTAAAGTCTACATTTCGATGATAAGTCAACTGAATATACGCACTGATAGAATTTTGCATTAACCAAACTAATACCAAGGTAATGCTGGTCACGGCGATGAAAACAAAGCGAAATTGTTGTTTATTGCTGCGGGTACCAGTTTGTTGAGTTTGTTCTGTAGCCGGCTCAGCCACGGGCATCACAACGGTATTGCTAATTTTAGGACTGACCGTGGTGACCGTTTGGCTGCGAATGTATTTTTTACGCTGTTTTTGTCTTCGGTATGCAGGTAATTTTCGTCGTTTAGAAGTTTGCATAGATAAACCCCGGAATGCCTGCAGGTGCGCAAATGATGGCAATGATAAGAATCAGTAATAAAGGCAAAATAAAGCGATAACGCGGTAATGTTTCAGCGTGGTTATAAAAATAGTTATACAGTTTGACCAAGTGCGGATAAATCAGCCAGGCTAGTAAAAGTATCCCTATGAAATAAAAAGGATTGTTAGTCAGAGGGAAATTAATAGAGTTATGATACAAAGATTCAAAAATAATTACGGCATCATTTAAGGTCGGTGCGCGAAAAAATACAAAGCAAAAGCACACAAAGTGCACAGTAATAACCACAGCCAACACTTTACCTAGCCAACCTGATTTTTTCAGACTGTTTCTCGCCTCTTTTTCTGCACATTTTCGTGCTCGCATCACGATGCGGTCAGTAATGTTGAGTAAGCTCAAACCAGTGCCATGTAATGCTCCCCAGATGAGAAAATGCCAGCCATTACCATGCCACAAGCCAGAAAGAACCATCGCGATGAGCAAATTGATCTGCGTACGAAAAAAGGATTTTTTACTGCCACCCAGCGGAATATAAATGTAATCCCTGATCCAGGTGGAAAGACTGATATGCCAGCGCGCCCAAAATTCACGAATATTATGCGCCAATAACGGAGCACGGAAGTTAATCGGTAAACGGAATCCGAGTAATAAACCCAAAGCCACCATTAAATCACTGTAGCCGGAAAAATTTAGAAACAGCTGTACGGTGTAGCCATAGATAGCAGCAAGAATTTCTAAACTATGGTACTGCGTTGGGTTGCTAAAGACCGGATCTACCCAGTTTTCAGAAATCCAACCTGAAAACCACCAAGTTTTCATCAAAGCAGTAACGATCAGTATTAAAGCCAAGGTGGGGGCTATAATGCGTCGACGTTCTCTGACATGGATTTGTGTGACCATGCCTGTAGGCTGATTGTCAATATCAGTCAGTTGAGAAGCATTGTAAGCACGAGCAATGGGACCAGCAGTGATGGTTGGAAAAAAACTCAGGTGCAGAGCTAACCCAGGCAAAGTAAACATTTTGCCGGTCACATTAGTTTGCTTACGGTTTTTGTATAAACTTGATAAATAGCTGATTGACTGAAACGAGTAATACGAAATCCCCAGTGGCAAAACAATACTGAATAAATAATTCATATCCAGTACATTATCAGGTAAGTGATCAGAGACATGTGCGCGAAAAAAGTCAAAATATTTCCAAAAGGCAAGATTGAGTAATGTAACAGTTATGCCGAAGATTAACCAACGTTTGAAATGCGCACTAATTTTGATGCGTATGGATACAAAATAGATCAATACTGTATAAACGATCAGCAGCAAAAGAGCCAGTAGACTGCTGGCTTTGTAAATGACAAAGTAACTGCTGCAAAGGAGCAAAAAATTTTGAATATATGGCTTGGCTGCAGCTAACCAGTATAGGCAGAAAAGGAGAATGAAAAACAAGCCAAATTCTAATGATATAAAACTAAACATACATGAGATCTATTTAATAATACCTATTGAATACTTCGGAATACTGGTGGACATCATCTTAGGAGGGAAATAGACCACTAGAGCAAATTGAAAGTACTTCAGTCCTTAACCAGTTGATGGATGATCCTGTCTGTTTGAGGTGAAGTCTTTTGTACTTTTCAAACAAATTAAATCAATTAGCACTTAACCCCTTAACAGCCACTTGATCAACAATGAAGTCTTGGTTTGGATTTCATTAAATTGACTTGGTAATGTTGGTTGAGTATTGCTTAAATTTTCTAGCTTAAAATATTCCACGCTATTCATTTTTATGGAAATTTTAGCGGCTTTATACAGTAATATTGCGTTTGTGTAAATATATGTAATGTAATAGCTACGCCTAAAACACTTTCATATATTGATTTTAAACAAAATATTTTTGTATCAGCAGATTTGCAGTAAACGCATAAGCGCTAGACAAACTGCGCTTATTTAATCCATGGGGTATGTTTTTCATGCTTGACCTTAACATCAGGTTAAGGTTTAAGCTGTTATCGTTACTTAAAATTTTGTGGTTAATCAGGTTAAAAGTTATGCATAATCATCATGCCGAAGAAACTTGTCACCATCATCATATTGGTGAGCATAGCCAGGATAAGAAAACTTTAAAAGTATCCCTGTTTATCATTGCCCTTTATATGTTGGTGGAGTTGGTCGGTGGGTGGCTGACCAATAGTTTGGCGTTACTGTCCGATGCTGGCCATATGTTTTCAGATGCTTTGGCCTTATTGTTGTCGTTGGTGGCGTTTCACATCAGTGAACGACCAGTTGACCAGCGCCAAACCTATGGTTATCGTCGATTCGAAATTATCGCCGCGGCTATTAATGGTTTGGCCTTAGTGATTATTGCCGTTTTAATCATCTATGAGGCAATAGGGCGGTTTATACATCCACCACAAATTGCGACATGGGGAATGCTCATCATCAGTGCCATTGGCTTACTCATCAATATCATTGTGGCGTGGTATATGCATCGCAGCACCGAGATTAAAGATAATGTCAATATGCATGGTGCTTTTCTGCATGTCATGGGCGATTTACTCGGCTCTGTTGGCGCCATCGTCGCCGCTGTACTCATGATGTTGTTTGGTTGGAAATGGGCTGATCCGGCAGCCAGTATTTTGGTAGCTTTATTAATTGCATTCAGTGGATATGGCATTTTAAAAACCACCATGCGCATTTTGATGGAAGGGACACCGGATGAAATGGAGCTGGAGCAACTCAGTCAGGTCATCCTGACCATTCCAGGTATCTTAGCGGTACATGATTTACACGCATGGACCATTACCAGCAACATGAATGCTTTATCTTGTCATATTGTTGTTGATGGCAACTTAACTGTGTCTCAGGCAGAAGAGTTGGTGAATGAGCTCACTGAACAATTGCTCAAACACCATATTCATCATGTAACGGTGCAGACTGAGAGTAGCCAACATAAGCACGGTGAAGATTTATTGTGTTGCCATAGCGAAAACCACCATCATAACCATTAAATTTGAAGGCTTATCGCTATGGCACAAAAGCGTTGTCACTGATCATCATTTATTCGCACGATGCATAAATTAAATGGCTTTTAATTTGACTGCCCATCTACCTTAAATGACTGCTTATGGATTAAAAAAAGGTTTTGTCCGAACTTTAACTTTGCTACAAGTTTATTTTTAATAATACATGAGCAATTTTTTATGATTAGATTCAATTTAGTCAGAGTGTTGCAGATTAATGAGTAGGTTATTTTGCTACTTGGCACTTATAGGATGAATATGCTTCGAATACTTATTTTATGGATACTCGGGTTTTTGGCCATCCCCGTTGCATACAGCCAGACTTTTCTCAATGATAAGGCGGAAATGACAGCTTATGTCGGACACGTATTGCATCAGGATTATGACCAGGTGCGAATGGTATACCGCGACAACAACACTAAAGACACTGACTCTACCTTTCCACAAGTTAAAGCCATTAGTGTCGATGAACAAGAAGTGGTTTTATCTGCTAAACAAATTAAATTGCTGAACCAATTATTAATCAATACCGCTTCGTATTCAAATCAATTGTCGGGATTAACCCACAGGGATATAGAATTTATCTATTCTAAAAACGGTTCAGTGATTTTGAAGATTCTGGTTTCTTCAATCACTCGAGACATCAGTGTAATTGGAACCAAAGAAGTATTGAGAAATCGTATATCTGATAACCTTGAGCAATATATCATCCAGCTTTTTCATCAGCATAAATTGGCGACTAACGGTGAGCAGATTTTTTACTGAGTTTTGAGACGCTTAGAAAATCGTAGCCAAAGATAAAATTTCGCTTTAGATGAGATAAAAATTCTTATTGTTAACGCTTTACTAATCCACTATCAGAACTAAAATCGCATTGGCTACGATTAATCAATCCAAAAAAACAGTGATAAACATGATCAGCGGATAGAGTACGCTAATCAAAGCGACACCATTCGATTGATCCTGAAGAAGCTGAAATTAAGATAATGTATTTAGATTCAATCTTGGCTTGAATGGGTATTCATGTATTGGGCACAAAAGGTGGATATCACTACCACCTAAAACTCACTATAATTGGTTCAGTTATCAGAGCTGAGCAAAACTGACTGCAACTAGATCAAAATATTTTCCTGCTTAAATATCAAATATAATTCAATTTTGGTTTTTTTTCGGATGTTTTGGTGTCAGGTAAATCAAATATCATCTCTGCGAGTCTAAAGAGAGTTTTTATTTAGATTCTTCAAATGATAAATTATTGATAATATACATTGCTCGACAAGTTAATCAAAGTTGACAACTTAATAGCTTGAATTAACAAAGCGAATAGCCTTTAGAAACAATTATTCATGGAAAGAACAATGATCAAAGCTGTTTTATTCGATCTGGATGGTACTTTGGCCGATACGGCGTTGGATCTTGGCGCTGCGCTGAATCGAGTGTTGCAAAAGCATGGTTTGCCAAAGCAGCCAATGCAGGCGATCCGTCCTCTAGCCAGTCATGGCGCATCTGGTTTAATTGAATTAGGCACGGGCATCAGTAGAGATCAGGTTGAACATGCCGCATTGCGACAAGAATTTCTGGATGAATATGAATTATGCTTTGCGGATCAAACGGTCTTATTCGCTGGAGTAAATGATTTATTACGTGCTTTAGCTGAAAAAAATATCAAATGGGGCATTATCACCAATAAGCCACAACGTTTTACTGATCGCCTCGTTCCGCAACTGGGATTGGAAGTCAACCCCGCCATTGTTGTTAGTGGTGATACCACTTCTGCGCCTAAACCAAGCACCATCCCCATGTTTTATGCCTGCGATCAAATTCAAGTAGCTGCCAGAGATTGTTTATACGTTGGTGATGCTGAGCGTGACATGCAAGCAGGCAAAAATGCGGACATGCACACTGTGTTAGCTAAATGGGGTTACATCGCGCAAACTGATCAAATCCAAACTTGGCCGGTGGATCATTCTATTGATCATATAGGGCAAATTTTAACTATTGTTGATACGCTTAATGATCATGCAGGGGGAAGATAATACCTCTAACCGTCCGCCGTTCTTTAGGACAATGTAGTTGATAATCAATTTGACTATTCCAGAATAGAACCGCAAAAGGGCAGTTCCAAATCGGTTTTATGAAGCATAGAGTTCAGCAGAATGAGTTAATTTTACTAAACCTAGAGCTATAACCGAAGCGCAATGGCGGTCACCAAGACAAATAAAGATTAGCCAACAAGTCACTTATAAGTAAATAAAGCTTTTATCGTTTCGGAATTCATTTAGAAATAAGCACAGGATTAACTCTTAAGCAATGAGTTGCAATTCATTTATATACACTTTAAAAAAATTTAAACTTACTGAACGAATCGCGCAAAAATACCGAGAAATAAATAATGATGGCGACAATGAAGACAAAATTGTTCATTCTGCCTCATTAAATAATATTTTTATTGTTGGTGCAGGCTCTACCATTACTAAGAGCAGTATTACCCATCATACGAGCAATACTACTGCTCAAGTACAGCCTGATATAGAACAGGCTTTAGATGAAGAAGTCTCTACACTGCAAACACCAGTTGATAAGATTGTGCAGTACGAAAAATACATCATAAAGAAACCAAGAAATCATCGCTAACCTAATACATTTAATTGTCATTCTCATGGTGGTTTTATTGCAAATGTATTGAAAAAGTTTTACATTGGTTAATTATGCAGCTTTAGTTCGATGAGTTGTGCATTGATCGATTTAATTTAGATCTAAGTATTCAATTATTTAAGGAAAAATGATGAAAACGATTGGTTTAATTGGTGGAATGAGTTGGGAGAGTTCTCTAGAGTATTATCGACTGATTAATCAAGACGTACGGCTGCGGCTCGGTGGTAATCATTCTGCGAAAAGTTTGATGTGGTCTGTAGACTTTGCAGAAATTGAAGAATTACAGCATGCAGGCAAGTGGTCTGAGCTTACGGATAAAATGTGTCAGGCAGCACAGAATTTGCAAAAAGGGGGCGCTGATTTTATTGTTATTTGTACCAATACCATGCATCGTATGGCTGAGGAGGTTGAGGCGAGTATAAGCATACCTTTATTACATATCGCCGATGCCACGGGTAGCGAGATTCAGCGAAAAAATATTAAAAAGGTTGGTCTGCTGGGAACTGAATTTACGATGAAACAACAGTTTTACACAGGACGGTTGGCGGAAAAATTTGCGCTGGACGTCATCATACCGAATGATGAAGACTGTCAAACTGTGCATCGAATTATCTATCAAGAGCTGGTGGCGGGTGTGATTAAAGAAGAATCCAGACAGCAGTATCGGCAGATCATGCAAAAACTTGTGGATAGAGGAGCAGAAGCGATTATTCTGGGGTGTACAGAAATTATGTTATTGATTTCACAGGCTGATAGTGTGGTGCCTATTTTTGATACAACAGCGATTCATGCTAAAGCTGCTGTTGATTTGGCTTTAGCCTAGACTGAATCTATTTTTTGCTGACAGAATGACTATTTGGATGTTGCTATTGACTTCTTTAAAAAGAACGTCATGGATTTAATATTCAAATAGTATATAAAAAGAAATACCTATAAAAAATACGATGGAATTAACAACACTTATTTTTAAACACGAGTTTAATCAAGCAAAAAATTGAATCCTGTTTAATCAACCCAATTTAAATTTTATTATTACTCAAGCAAATAACCTCTTTTAGCAGCAAAAGATTCTGCAAATATTGCTATGGCAGAATTTCTACTGAACAATGGAGCAGACCCTAATTTTTGGGATTCTGTTAGCAATACACCATTAATAGAGGCGATTGAAACCGCAGTTAAAAATAATGATTATTTGGAAAGTTTTAAAGCAGAACCTAACTTAGACATAATAAGGTTGTTATTAAAATATAATGCCGATATTAATTTAAAAGAGAATTTAGCAACAACACTTATATCTTTTGCTAAAAATGAGCATATACCATCTATAAATTATTTATAGATATCTCAAATGTTAAATATTAATTTCGAGCTAAGCACAACATAATTTTTAAGAATAGATATGTTTGTTGAGACTAAAATGGATTCTTTTCGAAAGAATTTGCTAAAACCATAATCTAAAATGGGATTATGGTATTAAGTCATTAGTTGAACTGGAAAACTGGATAAATTAAATTTAAAGGTGGATTTGAACTAAAAGAAAACTCTAAATTATTGGATTAATTGACAATATATATAGCAGAGACTTATTGGAAATATATGGGTGGTATTGGGATATGGATTTTTGAGAATAAAGAAAATGCTTATTATCATATGCTTGCTGTAGCAATTTTTAATGATTAAGTTAAACCGGCTAAGAGAATGTTTTAGCCGGTTTAACTTAATCTGTGAGCCGATTTCTTAACCAGCGTACTGCTGCCACAATTTCATGAGCACATAAGCCGATTGGTCCAATCTGATTGAGTGCGAGTATTTCTGCTGCAAGCCCATGTAACCACACCCCACCATTGACAGCCTGTTCAAGCGGAATGTGTTGTGCCAATAGGCTGCCAATGATGCCAGATAAAACATCTCCTGACCCAGCGGTAGCCAATCCGGGATTACCGCTTTGATTTTGGCGAATTTGCCCGCTTGGTGAGGCGATCAGGCTATGGTTACCTTTTAACACCACCCATGCCGCAAACTGCTCTGCCAGACGGCTGACAGCTTGATGCCGGTTACTTTGTATTTCTGCAATGCTACAGTGCAGCAAACGCGCTGCTTCTCCCGGATGGGGTGTAAGAACAAGGCAATTGGGCTGTTGGTGAGTGATTAAGTGTGGCTGTTGTGCCAGAATGTTGAGCGCATCAGCATCCAGAAGAATTGGGCTAGGGGACTTTTGCAGACATTGTGTTAGTAAGCGCTGTGCCGTGCTATCGGTGCCCAAACCGCAACCCATTACCCAAGTTGTCACATCTTGGCGTGTGAGCAGGTGCTCCGCCGTATTGAGCATGAGTTCGGGTTGGTTGGCTATGACGGCGAGGGGACTATCCGCTTGCTTAAAACCTAACCACACTTTACCGCATCCACTGTTCAATGCAGCCGATCCAGCCAATATAATTGCCCCAGACATGCCCGCTTGCCCGCCCAGGATCGCCACGGTGCCATACGTGCCTTTATGACTTTCAGCTAAACGTGCCTGACATAAGGCGGGAAAAGATAATTTTGCGTGTCGCTGCCATTGATGTAGCAGTTTGCTCTCTATGTGAAAATGATTCATGTTGTAACCTGCGCTTTGAGTCTGGCTCTATATTATTGAAGAATAATCTGATCCAGCAATGCATTTTTCAATTTTAACTGTTGGCGTGTATCAGCTAATTCAGGTGCATACACTAAGAAACTATCTTCAACACGTTCATCCAGCGTGGCGATTTTGGCAAAACGGATGCTGATATTCAGTTCAGATAGAACAGCGGCAATATTGGCCAGTAAGAAGCGGCGGTTGGTGGCAATGATATCTAAGCTATACCAACCCGTGGTTTCTTCTTCATAAATATCTATGCGCGGAGCCAACGGCATATGGCGACTGCGTCGACTCAATATGGCTGGTTGTTGGCTGCTTAGGCTTAGCTGATTATTAACAAATTGGTTCAGCGCCAGATCTAAGGTACTTTGAATGGACAAATAATCTTGTTTAAGACAGCTATCGGGAAACTGCACAATAAAGGTATCGAGAATAAAATTATGTTCGGTAATATAAGCTCTTGCCGCCAAAATGTTCATACCATTATGGCTAAAAATCGAGGCCAGTTCGGCAAACAATTTCGGCCGGTTAGGCATATAGATCATTACTTTGAGGGTATTGGTATCAGGTAGCAACTGACTATGTGTTTGTGCTTGTTCTTCATAATTGATCAGTTTGGAAATATGCCACAAAATATCAATCCATTCATGACGAACGAAATATGCCTCTCCAAGTATGTGCCAGAGTTTGCGTTGCTTAGAGGCTTCAACGTTACATTTAGTTAGTGCCTGAATAGCCAGCTGCTGGCGATCGGTGATGATGGTTTCAGGATTGTTCTTTTGCCCGAGCAATTGATACAACGTGGCTTTGTATACATTTTCCAGTAAGCTGGCTTTCCATGAATTCCAGATTTTTGGATTGGTACCGCGTATGTCGGCCGTGGTGAGCAAAAATAACGCATTCAGCCGTTCTGGGGTTTTGACGCGTTCAGCAAAGCGTTTCACTACGGTGGGATCATTAATGTCTTCTTTTTGAGCGGTCATGGACATCAATAAATGGTCTTGTACCAACCAGATGAGTAGTTCTGCATCTTCTGCATTCAAAAAATGATCTGCAGCAAAACGTTGAGCATCAATCTTGCCCTTTATCGCATGATCACCACCACGTCCTTTGGCAATATCATGAAATAATGCCGCCAAATACAGAATATGTTTTTTGGGAAAATCGTGCATTAAGGTTGAGGCAAAGGGTAGTTCATGACTGTGCTGATCCAATGCCAGCCGGCGCATATTGCGGACAACCATGAGAATGTGATCATCAACCGGATAGATGTGAATGAGATCATTCTGTAATAAGCCGACAATTTTATTCCATTCAGGTAAATAGCAACCCAATACCCCATACAGATTCATAAATCGCAACAAATGGGTCAAACCTTCGCCATGCTTGAAAAACTTCAAAAAGCTTGCCCGATGTGCTGGATTTCGATAAAAGTCTTCGTTGACCAGTTCGTGCACTGCTGACCACCATGCACGTAGAGTTTGCGGATAAAAACCAATCACGTCATTGTGAGCCTGAGCGATATGCAAAATAGTAAAAATATGGCTGGGTTCACGCCAGAATATGCGCTCATCTTTACAAGCCAGTAAATTACCCACTTGATAATAGTTTTCATCCAGTTCAACAATGACTCTGGGTAAAGAGGCATAAACTCGATCGCGCAACATGGGCAGAAATATACCGCTCAGCTGTTTAACCCCTTTTGTTGCCCGATAAAAATCGCGCATCAGTTTTTCACTAGCGGGAGAGGATGGCTCATCCATGTAACCCATATTTACTGCTACTTGATTTTGCAGATCGAATATTAGCCGATCTTCCGCGCGATTAGCCGCCAGATGTAAATCAATGCGGATTTGAGCCAGAGTAATCTGACAGTTCAATAAAAGCTGAACTTCATTGCGGGTCAATAAGCCTTGTTTCATTAATAGTTGCAGCCGTGGCGGGAGTCCTTGTACTTTAGCCAGCCACAGCAAAGTATGAATATCACGCAGACCACCCGGCGCGGTTTTAACATTGGCCTCCAGTAAGGTTGCTTCTCCAGCGGTTTTAATATAACGCTGTTGTTGTTCTAAAATTTTCCCTTCAATAAATGCGGCCACATCGCGTTGTAAATCTAACTGTGAAATCAATTCGCTTGCCAGTTGAGCTTGTCCACAGATATAGCGACTTTCCAAAAAAGCAGAATCACCGGTCAGATCTGCTCGGGCGCTGTCACACAGTTGCGCAATGGTGCCTACTTTGGGAGCGGGTTGCAGATGAAAATCCCACAGCGTCTGAATAAATAGACCAATTTTTTCTTCTAAACCCTCGTCAAGTTCCTGTGCACAAACAATAGCAATATCCATATCCGAAAAGGGATACATTTCACAGCGACCAAATCCGCCAATAGCCAATAAGCACAACGGTTGATCCTGAAAAAATTCCCGCCACAATAACGTCAAGGTTTGTGTAATGGCTTCATCATATTGTTGGAAATAAACGTAGGGCAGTCTTTGCTGGCGATAAGCTTGCGCGGCAGCGGCTTTTTGTTGCTGTAAATCCTGCGCCAGATGTGCTATGACATTGTTATTGAGCATAATTAATGGCTTTGAGCTTGGGATTGAAGATACGCATTGTGAACCGGTCTGATTTGACGCAACCGTGCTTCGTCAATTGCACTGGCTATCTGATCCGGGCTGCTTTGATTCTGGGCAATAACTTGGGCATCAATATTGCTGGCAGCTGCCAGTAATTGCAGCCAATGTTGGTATTGCGGGTACTGCTGATGTTCAAAACCCTTTCTGCCACGAATATCAGCCAGACAAACCCGTAGAATTTTTTCAAAACGTTCTGGTCGGCGAAAAGCATCGGTTTTTTTTAGTATGTTTAAAATGGTAGCTGGCTTAAGCTGGCTTACGCTATGTATTCGAATGTGATAGGTACAGCCCAATACAGCCAGTTGTGCGCAGGCCTTAGGGATGTGCCAGCGATGATTCAGATTTTCTAGAGGTTTTATGCCGGCCAAATCATGACCATAGTGATGAGGTAAAACGTGCTGTGGCGTGCAAGCTTTACCCAGATCATGGGTTAAAGCTGCATAACGTTCTTCTAAAGAATAATCATGATCGGCTGCATATTGCAAAGTCAGCAGGGTATGTTCACCGCTATCTACTTCTGGATGGTAGTCAGCCCGTTGTGGCACGCCAAAGAGCGCATCTAATTCAGGCAAAATGATTTTTAAGGCACCACATTCCCGTAAAGTTTCTATCATTAGCCTAGGTTGCTGCTCCATCAAACCTTTAGATAGCTCCTGCCATACCCGTTCAGCGACTAAAGCGGCTACTTCGCCATTTGCAACCATTTTTTGCATTAAGATCATGGTTTCTGGTGCAATGCGAAAACCATAGCGAGCTGCAAAACGGGCAATGCGCAATATACGCACGGGATCCTCAGCAAAAGCAGGGCTAACATGGCGTAATATGCCTTGTTGTAAATCTTTCAGACCATGATAGGGATCAATCAAATTGCCTTGAGCATCTTCTGCCATGGCATTGATGGTTAAATCCCGACGCATTAGATCCTGCTCTAAAGAGACATTGGGATCTGCATAAAACTGAAAACCGCCGTAGCCAGCTGCGATTTTACGTTCAGTTCGTGCTAAAGCATATTCTTCCTGCGTCTGCGGATGTAAAAATACCGGAAAGTCTTTGCCAACTGGTTTATAGCCAGCATCCAGCATTTTTTGTGCTGTAGCACCAACTACTACCCAATCGCGATCAGTTACAGCTCGCTGTAAATATTTATCTCTGACGGCTCCACCAACCAGATATATATCCATAATATGTAGTCTGTCATTAATCCATTCAATTGCAGATATTGTGCCGTAGTTCGCAGGGAATGTTAAACACTATTTAGCTATTTTTATTTATACAGCAGCTGCTTTAAGCAGTAGTACGCATGTTCTTACAGATCGGCATTTGACGATCTTAATATGTTGCTGGATATCTAAGAAGATGATTCATTTATTTAGGCAGAGATAAATCATGTGAGTGACGGTAATTGTGCTATGAAGATCGTTTCAAATCACATCAAAAGCCAACTTTTAGAGCCAGATCAAGACAATTATTTGTGTGGAATTGTATATTACGCTACAATATTCTTAATAATATTTATCACTCAATTAAGAATTTTATCAATTTATCTGTTGTTTTAAATACTTGTATTTTTCACTTTTGAAAGTAAACATTCATGCAGTTTTTAGATCGAATAGTTACCTTAATTCTCAGCGGTATTATGATAATTGGGGTTTATCAGTTTTATTTTTTCACCCAGCGTTTTACGGCAAATCGAGTTAAAATTTACAACTCTCCTTTGGATGAAAAAATCCCTTACTGGCCTATATGGTCTTGGGTATATAGTTTTCTATATTATCCGGCAATTTTGTATCTTAACTGGATCATTGTCGATATGCGCCAATTCACCATGATCGCGCTGACATTTGTTTGTTTAATGTTTTTACAAATGATGTGCTTTGTCGCATTTCCGGTTGCCACGCCGGCACACTGGCGCACTATCAATCAAGGCAAAACCGCTTCAGAAAAATTTTTGCAATTGGTACAGAAATATGATGACAGCTCAAATTGCTTTCCCAGCATGCACGTTTCTGTGGCTACTCTGACTGCTATGTTTGCGCTCCCAACACTTGGTCCGGTGGTTTTTTTGTTTCCGACCCTGATAGGCTTTTCCTGTCTCTTCACTAAGCAACACTATTTTATTGATTTGCCCTTTGGAGCATTGCTCGGCTGGCTAGCCTATCAAGTTTATCCATTTGTAATGCAAGTTTAATCAGACTTTAACTACAAAGCAGGAAAATAATTTGTTCCAAGTTGAATGATCAAATTAACCTAAAAGGGTGAATCACTACAGGATTCACCCTTTTTTGCACAAGATCTCAATTTCACTTCTTAATACCGTCTGACTTAATGTTTGCTATCAGGTGTTCTATTAATGAGTTTCCATGAATTACCAGCATGTTGAGTTGGCGGTAATTTTTCATGATCTTTAGTGGTGACGAAGT
Source organism: uncultured Neisseriaceae bacterium (assembly GCA_945267035.1). Lineage (GTDB taxonomy): Bacteria > Pseudomonadota > Gammaproteobacteria > Burkholderiales > Neisseriaceae > Snodgrassella. Next base: position 86,731 of record CALYOS010000001.1, read on the forward strand.
TTTCGATAGCATGGCCATGCTGATCAACTTCCTGATAGATGCCACCATTGGTACCTGTGTTATCACCTGGTTTTAAATTACTCATTTTAAGTTTCCTCTATAGAAGGTTGCGAATAAACGGACAACAATGCTTATATTAATAAGTATTTGAAATAATGCAAGTTTTTCGCAAATATTTAATATAATGAACTCGAATTAACGACATGTATCTTAGTGTTAAGAATAAAAGGATCATGTTGAACTTTGATCAGAATAGAAGCATCTTGCTGTTATGGCATTCATTGCTCCTTAGGTGAAGCATTGGGGTCAGTTTAATGCAAAATCATGGCTTAGCAATGGATATCACTTTGATCCTGAGAATGCAGGTCATTTTCGGTTACAATAACTGTTTGGATTAGCAATGGTAGGACCAAGCATGAGCCGAAAAGCTGTGTGTGAATATTTGAATACCCAAGGTTTAACATTGCCGGCAGAAGAAGTTGAAATGGCGGTGCTTGCTGCGCAAACAGTGTTGCACATGGCACAGGCTGAAATTGACCACTCGGTTTTATTTCATCAGGATGACCAAACTAATCTGACGCAAAAACTGGGCATTAATGAGCAGCCATCTGCTGCACGAGATAAAGTGGATTGTTTGACTGCTACAGATGACAGTTTGTCAATGATGCGTCAGTTGTTTTTAGCCATCGATTCCTGGTATAGCCGTCATCGCAATCTGTCTGTCGGCTTATATTTAATGGAGAAGCATGAAACAGATCATTATTTGCTACGGCTGGTTAATCGAGGGGAGATTCTACCGACGTACATTCACTGCGATGAGCAGCAAATGCAGCTTAATCTGTTTGTGCGAACCGCTTTTACCGGCTGGTTATATCTGATTGAAGACATCAATGAATGGCTGCAAGATGGTAGCTTGACAGGCACGCAAACAGGGCTCAGTCAGTTATCTTTGCCCGTCAATGATGATGAAGGACGGGTAATTGGCGTGATTTTTGTGTCGCACGAGACTATAGAAGCTTTTAACACCACTCAATTGATAGACTGGATCGGCATGGCAATTGCCATCGAGCCGCTCATGGTTAATCTGCATGCTGTTGTCAATGCAGCAGCCACCAGAGGAATAAATGATGACTCATACCGAATACAATAAAACTACAGATAATTGTCCATTGCGCTTTGTAGACTCCTGTCGATTACCCACGCAGTGGGGTGAATTTACCATGTATGGTTTTGAAGATGTGCGCTATGGACAGGAACATATCGCTCTGACATTAGGTAAAGTAGATGCTCAACCAGCTGTACTGGCTCGAATTCATTCTGAATGTCTGACTGGAGATGCATTGTTTTCCAAACGCTGTGATTGTGGTCCGCAGTTACAAGCAGCAATGCAAGCAGTTCAGGCAGCTGGGCAGGGTATTATTGTTTATTTGCGGCAGGAAGGGCGCGGTATAGGTTTACTGAATAAAATACGTGCCTACCATTTGCAGGATGAAGGCATGGATACGGTTGAAGCCAATCTGGCTTTAAACTTACCCATAGATGCCCGCGATTTTAATTTGGCCAAATATATATTGGAGTATTTGGGTGTGCAGAGTATTCGTTTAATGACTAACAATCCCCAAAAAGTGAGCACGATGCAGCAAATGGGTATAGAGGTCACGCAAAGAGTGCCTTTGCATGTTGGTATTAATGATGAGAATGAACATTATCTGCATACTAAATTCACTAAAATGGGACATTTTGCCGATTAAAGGGACGGTATCTAAATGGTACTGAATAATTTTCTATCCCTGTTCAGTTTTGGCTATTGCCATTTAACCTGCAAAATTAATTTCTTTTGCCTTACTCTGATAATGTCAGCACTGGATATGGCTAACTGGATATCGCTAAGAAGTCAGGATTAGATACACAGCGCTATCCGGCTAGCTAGGTGCGAGATTGATTGGATTGGTAATAACTGAATAGCTTACAGATAGAGATAAAGGTTTTAAGAGCTAACCAATGCGGGCGCTCAAATAACTTACATTGATGTGTCACCGCCCTAATTGAGATAAGTGATGCGTGTAGACACCAAAATAGCGACTTAAAGTCGCTATTTTGATTAACTAAACAACCGCTCCAAATCAAGCTGCTTGAATATTGGCTGCCTGTTTACCTTTTGGTCCGGTAGTCACATCGAATGATACACGTTGACCTTCTTTTAAGGTTTTAAAACCATTCATGTTGATTGCAGAGAAATGAGCAAACAAATCTTCGCCACCCTCATCTGGAGTAATAAAACCAAAACCTTTAGCGTCGTTAAACCACTTAACAATACCAGTTGCCATGAAACTTCCTATACTAAAAAACAAGATAAAGAACAAGATTCAGACATAAAGGCCAACAAAGTAGTGCACAAACGAACAGTTTTTTGTAAGCAATATATGTCTAACTTGCTTAAGTAACCTTTTTACATAGGTTAAGAACTAACGTCAAGTAAGCTTACCGAAAAATGATAAAATTATTAAAACCGTTACTAAAAACCCACAGATACATGTAAATATGCGCATAATGTCAACTACTAATATACAAACTATTAGCCAGAAACAAAAAACCGTGTTACACCCACCCAAATTTTTGGGGAAAAACTGATGAACGCTGAGTTGGCCAAAATGATTGATTCAGTAAATATGTTATTACAAACCCTTGGATATTCATCAAGATAAACATAATGTCGACCACTAATATACAAGCCATCAGTCAAAAACAAAAAAACCGAATACGTCCGCCGAAAAAATATCTGGTGATGTTGATAAATGATGATTTCACCCCGATGGAATTTGTGGTGAATCTTCTTATGGAGATTTTTCATTTATCAACCACTCAGGCCATTGCTGTGATGTTGTTGGTGCATGAAACGGGTCAAGGTGTGTGCGGTATTTATCAAAAAGATGTGGCTGAAACCAAGTGCCTGCAGGTGATTAAACGAGCCACCTCAGCCGGGCATCCGCTTCAATGTATTATCAAAGAGGCGTAAATATTCCTAACCAAACTGATTAAATAGTAAACTCTGGTATAAATTTACTTGAGTCTTGCGATTTGCATTATAGTGATTTAAGAAATTTTATAGATGTAAAACATTATGTTACAGGCGTCAACAGGAGGATGGAAATGATTTCAGCGCGATTAGAAAAGATTCTACAACATATATATGCTGAAGCGCGCAGCCAAGCATTCGAATTCATTGGCGTTGAACATTTACTGTTGGGTCTTGTACAAAAAAGTGATGAAGTTGCCGAGATTTTGGCTGCGCTTGGGGTCGACAATGCTGTATTGGCTAAAGAATTACAACATAATATTTTGGAAAATACGCCAATACTTCCTGCCAATTCAGCACAACAAGAAGAGTTGCAGCCAACGATTGGTTTTCAGCGCGTATTACAGCAGGCGATTTTTCATGTTCGTGCAACTGAAGCAAAAAGCGAAGTCACCCCAGTGGATGTACTGATTGCAATTATGTCGGAAAAGGATAGTCATGCTGTCTACTGTCTGGAAATGCAATCGGTCAACCGGTTGGATGTGTTGCGCTACCTGACCTTAGGCAAAAATGCAGCCGAAATTGAATCAGTGACCACAGAAAATTCCGCTCCTGAATCCACTAAAGCTCTGGATCAATATACGATTAATTTGAATAAAGAAGTTCTGGCAGGACGTGTTGATCCTTTGATTGGTCGCGCAGAAGAAATGAAGCGTTTGATTCAAACCTTATGCCGACGGCGCAAAAATAATCCTTTACTGGTCGGTGAGGCCGGAGTAGGTAAAACCACCTTAGCAGAAGGTTTGGCTTATCAGCTGGTGCACGATAAAGTTCCTGAGGCGATTAAAGGATCAGTGGTGTTTTTATTGGATATGGGGGCCTTGCTAGCCGGTACCAAGTATCGAGGCGATTTTGAGGCTCGCCTTAAAGCCGTGATTCAAGAATTGGCCGAACTGGATAAGGCGGTGCTATTTATTGATGAAATTCACACCATTATTGGTGCCGGAAGTGTGTCTGGCGGCACGATGGATGCTTCCAATTTATTAAAACCAGCTTTAGCTAAAGGCAGTATGCGCTGTATCGGTGCCACAACCTATCAAGAATTTCGCACCATTTTTGATAAAGACCATGCTTTGAGCCGTCGATTTCAGAAAATAGATGTATTGGAGCCAACCATTCCCGAGACCATTCAAATTTTACAAGGTTTACGGCCGGCTTTTGAACATTACCATCAAGTGCGTTATACCCGTGAAGCATTAGAAGCCGCGGCAGAGCTGTCAGCACGCTATATTAATGAGCGCTTTTTACCCGATAAAGCGATAGATGTGATCGATGAAGCGGCGGCAGCTCAGAAAATACAACCGAAATCAAAGCAGCGCAAAACCATTGGCAAAGCTGAAATTGAAGCAATTGTTGCCCGTGTGGCACGTATCCCAGAAAAAACAGTTTCACATGATGACAAGCAAGTTCTTCGCCATCTGGCTGAAAACTTGAAAGCCAAGGTATTTGGACAAGAACAAGCGATCGATACCTTAGCTGCAGCCATTAAAATGGCCCGCTCAGGTTTAAACCAACCAGATAAACCTATTGGTAGTTTTCTGTTTGCCGGTCCGACAGGAGTGGGTAAAACCGAGGTAGCCAGGCAGCTGGCCGAATTACTCGATTTACCGTTATTGCGTTTCGATATGTCAGAATACATGGAACGGCATGCTGTATCACGTCTGATCGGCTCTCCACCGGGTTATGTCGGCTTTGAACAAGGTGGTTTGTTAACCGAATCTATTTCTAAGCAGCCGTATTGTGTGCTGCTGCTTGATGAAATTGAAAAAGCGCATCCGGATATTTTCAATGTGTTATTACAGGTTATGGACTATGCCAAGCTCACTGATAACAATGGTCGAAGTGCGGATTTTCGTAATGTGATTTTGATTATGACCACTAATGCTGGTGCAGCAGAATTGGCCAGACCAGATTTTGGGTTTACTGGACAACGTGAACAAAATGACAGCATGGCTATTATTGAGAAAGCGTTTACGCCAGAGTTTCGTAATCGAATAGATGCAATTATCCCCTTTGCACCATTGAATAAAGAGGTGATTGCTAAGGTAGTCGATAAATTTCTATTGGGGTTGGAGCAGCAGCTGTTGGCGAAACAGGTTGTGGTGGAATTCACTCCGGCGCTACATGAGTATCTAGCTGAAAACGGCTTTGATAGCGCGATGGGTGCACGACCCATGCAGCGTTTGATTCAGGAGAAAATCCGTAAAATTCTGGCTGATGAGCTGTTGTTTGGTCATTTAAGTGACGGAGGCGAAGTATGCATTGATTATGATGCCGCCAATAAGCAAATTCAGCTGGATTTTTCACTCTCTTCGCGACTGAGTCAGCAAAAACAACATGCTTTACCTATGCACGATAGCTAAATGGCCAACTTTTATGTATTGGATCAGTGGCAGCTAAATGATGTGATTATTGAAGGTTGAATGATTTAAAGCTGAAGACCGTCTAGATTACTTATCAGTATTCAAAACTTTAGGTTTGCTTGTTGTTATGAGTAACGGGTTAATGAAAGACTTTGCCGGCGAAATATCGATTTAGCCTCCATAACACCTTTTATTTTTCGAATATATGATGCATTAATCTGATTGAAAGATGAGCAATTGATTTTTGAATGGATTTTCAATTCCAAAATCAAGGTATGTTAAACATTCAATTATTAATAAAGCATATTTAATTCACGTTTTTGGGTAAATGTTTAATTTAGGAATTGTATTTTATCTTCTGTTGTTTATAGCTTGCATTCAACTTTAGCAGGATTGCGCTGGTAAGATATTTAACCACATGAAAAAGAAATTGGAGTTTAAAAGCTCAATATTTTGAGCTTTTAAATCATTAAGTGATAAATGATTATCACCATAATTTTTGCGGAAATAATTGATCATAAAGTATGCTGAATAATTAAGTGCATATTAATAAATATTAAAGTAAATAACTGAAGTGATGAAATATTACATTAGCATTTCGCGTTCAATTGTGTTCATTTGATGGTTATATAGAACCATGCGCTCTTTTGATATGAATCTTTCATAGAGTATAGATGTATGAATCTGGATGAAAAAAACGATGCAAATAGCAAAAGATTATCAACAGCAATTTCCGTCACTCAGAAATCAAATCTAAAGAGTTCAATTTAATTCATAATTTGAGGTAAATGGTGATCAGGGCTGGATAGTAATCGGGGAATCCGAACTAATTTGGACAGATGCATGATTTTTTTTTATATTATTTCCGATGAATCTGGAGAAGTAGAATACACGATGAATGAATAGGAAGTATAAAGCGACATCTTCCGTTATCCGATTCGACATGGGATATGTTCACTCATGAGGATATCGCACGTTTGAATCACGGAGAATGGGATGTTTATTATTTTAGATGATTTAACAACGCATAATAAACCGTGAAGGCGGATAACAATGTTAAATTATGTTTGAATTTCTGTTAACAAATCTGTCAGGCAGTGTAGTCAGCAAGTTTTAAGTTTTCATTTCACCTAAGAAGGTTTTTGCAGGCGATTTTTGCATAAAAAATTTAATACAGAAAAATTGCCGATATGAAGTGTCAAACGTTGAATTGTCTTGGGAAATCAGAATTGCCAAAAAAAAAGTGTGGCTAAGCGCCACACATAAACACACACATCAAGAGGAAACCAATCAAAGTGATTTCATTATATTTTTTTTCACAAAATGTGTATTGATATAAGTCAAAAAAGTAACCATATATTAAGATAAATTAATATTTGTTTAGATTATATTGATTTGTCCTGCTTGTTTTATGCTTATGTTGTTTTCTGTTATCTTGTGGTGATCGCTGCGGTTTTCCCTTACGGACGCAGTTCGATCGGTAGCGGGTCGTCTTGCAACTGATTGGCTGGCTGCAAATGTTGGTTCATGTCTAAAACATTCAGACTCTGGCTGTCATCCGAACCGAAAAAGGATTGACTATAAGGTAATTGCGGACTGCTAATCCCGAGCCAAAACGCGATGCCATCTATCAGCTCCAAACCACTGCGTCGAGATTTAATTCGAGTTTGAGTTGTCTGGTTGCTATTAATCACCACCAAGGGAATATGGTAGTTCTGCAAATAATGGTCGTTATGGCGCAAAATACTACTGGCGCGAACCAAACTGTTTTTTTCATACGTATTTTTATCGTGACTTAATCCATGGTCACTAAAATAAAACATACTGAATGGTTGTTGGGTGTTTTGCAGTACTGTATGGATTTGCGCCAGTAATGCATCTGTTTGCTTGATGCTGTCGATATAACAATTGCTGTTGCTATTTTCAACATAGTGATGCGGTGGTTGAGCCAGACGATCACATGGATTGGGATGAGAGCCCATGATGTGTACAACGATCAGGCGTGATTGCGTGGCTGGGATGGGCGTGGCTAACACTTTTTTTAAAGGTTCGATAAGCTGATCATCATGACTTTTTTCACCAAAATCATAGCCGGTTTTTTTCAGAAAAATACTTTGATCGGCGTGATGAGCAATGGTGGAAATCGAAGTATCATACTGCCCCAAAGCGCCTTGGTTAGACAGCCAAACGGTTTGCATACCGGCTTTTTTAGCTAATGAAATGATATTATTCTGGATCGCAAAGGGTTGACCATGGCTTAAGGTTAAACCGTATAGCAAAGAAATAGGTGTATTGGGACCAGCCGACAGCATATTATCCATAATCACATTGGCGTGGCTGTCTAAAAAAGGGGTATTGGGATATTTGAAACCATATAAATGCAGGTAATCTGCGCGAGCACTTTCACCGATGATTAGGACATAATTTTTGAATGGCTGCTGAGTATGGGTAATCGTCCATTGATCCGGCTTGTTCAAATCTTCTTTGAGTTTTTTTAATTCGGCAAAATAAGCACGTGGTTGTAAATAGGCATCAGCCAAGAGTTCAAACGGTTGTGCCCGCAGTGCAAATCCGCCAACGGTATAGCCTTTACGCGCAGTTTGTACACTCATTACGCTCACAATGACTATCAACATTAATGCCCAACGAGCACGCCAGTGTGGAGCTGGTCTGGTTTTACACCAACGCAAAATCAGTAAAGGAATAAGTGCCAAAAGAATAGTGCTTAAATATGTTTGCCAGGAAAGGGTGGTGATGTATTCACTCGCTTCACTGGCAGTGGTACTGAGTAAAGAGGCAACGATACCAAAACTTGGGCGACCATAATGCGCAGCTGTGGGATGGTAAAAAAGTATAAGCACGGCACTCATCCACATGATGAAGCGCCAGCAACGTGGCCAATAACGATGCAATAAAATTGCTATGAACCAAGTTTCAATAATGCGATTAGGATTGGGTGGATAGGCAAATGCCCAGATTAGTACCAAGCTATTTAGTAATAGTAATAGAAGTGTAACAGCGTAGCTTTTTGAAAAGATTAATTTCATCTTGTACTCAGATCGTTGGCGTAAAATTATCCGCAAAAAATGCATTTGTGGCCAAATTGGCCTGACTGGTAAATAAAGCCTGCGCCTGGGCAATCATCTGCGGATTGCCACAGGCATAAACTAGATACTGACTCATGTCAGCATGTTGTTGGAGTGCTATTTGCTGTACATAACCTTGTTTACCGGTCCAATCGCTGGCGGGACGTGATAGTACTGGTGTCCATTTGGCATTGGATAGTTGATCACAAAGTTGATCTAATAGTTGTGCATCATATAGATCTTGTTCGGTCGCTACACCCCAATATAAATAGATATTCTGCGAAAAGTGTTGTTCACTCAAGCAACTAAGCATGGCCATAAGTGGCGCCAGTCCGGTACCTGTTGCCAACATAATCAGGTCTTTGGGCTGATCGCTAAGCTGAAAGCTGCCTAATGGTCCTTCGATTTGGAGCATATCTTTACATTGCATACGGCCGTCAAAAATCGGTGCAGAAAAAGCACCGCCTTCATGGTAACGAACATGAATAATTAATTGATGTGTATTTGCATTGTATCCGGCAATGGAGTAACTACGACGTTGACCGTTTTGTAAGATGATATCGATATATTGACCAGCTTGGTAGGTAAAGGTTTTTTTGCTGGGCAATTGCAGATGAATGACGGCGTAATGGTTGCAGATGCGGATGTGGTCAATACGCGCCTTGATTTTTTTGACTACCTGATTAGTTTGACCTGAATATTGGGGTAGGTAAATTGATAGGTTGCTTTGCGGAGTATGGCAACATAATAATATTTCATGTTGGTCATTTTCGGTTAGATTTATTGCGCTATTTTCCTGCATGGATCGGGTTGTGCCACTACGCAATTGAGCCTTACATGCACCGCAGCAACCGCTTTTGCAGGCATGCGGTAGCATGATTGAGTTATTGAGCGCAGCTTGTAGAATTGATTGATTTTCATCAGCGAAATAAGTTTCACCACTGGGTAAAAGAGTGATCTGGTAATTCATATTCTGGTTTAGTCATTGATATTAGGTTCGAATAGATATCATTTTAGGTAAATGATCTAGAAATGGTTGAATCGTTTATATTGTGATGATCGTTTTATTTTCGATTTTGGATGGTGTATTTTAAGGCATAATCATATCTGAATACAGAATAGCCGTGAGGACAAATTGGGTGTAATGAATGTCGAAAACGGTATGGCCAATGTTTCGGAATTGATAAATGCCTTGATGTTTAGAAAAGCGCTTTATTCTTTGGGTATGATAACGCCTTTTGATTGAAGAAATCTGGTTTCATAGCCTGTTTTAAATTGTTCTGGTGTCGATTCATAGTAGTAACTGACCAATTGGTCTTCTGGACCTAGAGTATAAATAAAGTAACTATTTGGAAAGACCAAACCCACGATAATAAAATGCTCTTCATCTAGCCAGAATGTCGCCTCAGTCATTTGCGCACTACCAAACCATTGGATGATTTTTTTGGTTTTTTGTTTCCGATCCACTAAATATAATTCTTCGCTGTCTTCATGACCTGCAAACACATATTGATTTCCTAATTTATCAATGAGTTTGTAATCCAGATATTTTTGCTTACTGGGTGAATAATCAAACTTTTGCGGGATATAAACATCATCATTTTTGGCGTCAAAGTCTCTGGCATAGGATGGATAATCTTGATAAAACAGCCACGAACCTTTTTTACCAAGATAAAACTTAGAGATATCCAAATGGTAAAATTGCAGCCAATCGCGAATAACAGGTTCGATACTGTGCATCGCAGCAGGTGATATTTTCCTCATGGCTTTAAGACGCTGTGCATTTTCCGTAGTTATAAAAGGATCAACCGCGGGATAATAACGAGCTGAGGCGGGGGTTTTAAGCGCTGCAGATAGAGTTAAAACGATCAGTAAAGAAAATAAACGGTTCATTTATATATAAATAGGATGTAGGTCTCAATGTAAAATTATACAGAAGAAATAGATTTAAATTAGAGATGTTGTTAGCCAATTGTGCTTATTTTTCCATCAGTTTAAAACGAGAAATAAAAGTTTAATGTTTGGTTGGATGATAAGAGATTTAAAAAATCAAAAAGCTTGCATAATAAGATGACATCGCGCTTTTGCGTTTACAAAGCCATCTATTATGTTTGGACTTGGATTAAGTATAAATAATAGGGTTGAATATATAAAACGTGTGTTTTACTCGGCGTGAGCTTTTCACGCATCCCTTTGATTAAATCCACAATAAGATTGCTTGTCGGTGTAATTGGTGCCAGTAGGCTCTTTTCTGCTGGCTCGGTGGCACATGTAATGCTAAGTATAATAATTAGCCAGTAAAAAGCCCGTGATCTGATGATCACGGGCAATAGTGTATGGTTTATTTTGGCTTAATTGGTGAAATATTTGGCATAAATTTTGTCATATTCGCCATTTGCGCGAATTTTTTTCAGCGCATCGTTAAGCATGGTGACAGTTGGTGTATCATTTTTTCTAACCACGAAGCCGTAATGGTCGGTGCCGAATTCAGGTACTTTGTTGATTGTAACATTGTCTACACCATTAGCTTTAACATAATTGCTGATGACTGCACCATCAGACACCATTGCTTCAACGCCGCCGTTTTGCAGCTCTTTGATCGCTAATGGCACGGTATCAAAACGAGCAATTTTAGGACTTTGCGCACCGAGAATTTTTTGTACAGCTAAATCGCCGGTCTGACCAGTACACACAGCCACGCGCGTCATGTTTTTCAAGTCATCAAGTGCGTTAAATTTTTTGTTATTGGGCGTCAATACAATCATGGAAATATCGAAATAAGGATCAGTAAATCCTAAGGTTTGTTGACGCTCCTCGGTGATGGTTACCCCTGAGGCGACAACATCTAAGTCACCATTATTTAAACTGGCAAACAATCCATCCCAAGGCTGATCTTTAAACTCTACTTTGAAATTGCCTGCTTTTGCCATGGCATTAATCAGATCAACATCAAATCCGGTTAATTTTCCGTCTGCTTGGCGTGATTCAAAAGGTGCAAATTCTGCATTGGTGCCAACAACGAGTGTTTTTTCTCCTTGTGAACTGTTTTGAGTCGGCTGCGATGCACCAGACTGACTTCCGCCACCACCACAGGCAGCTAAAGCGGTAAGACAGAGCGCAGTCGCTAACCAAGTTTTGATCTTCATAGTTACTCCTTAAACATTACATTATTGGGTTTTTGCTTAAAACAGCTTCAGGTTACGCCATCAATCTGAACACTGTGTGAAATAGTTGAGTTATGTTATCACAAATAAATCACCTATAGCGGTGACATTATCATATTACTATTAGTGGTTTAGTTTTAGTCTGTATCAATTGATCGGTCGTGTGGTTGATATTTGGTGTAGGAATAATGTCAAACTAGCGGATAAGCAGTGATATAATTGTTATATTATGTACGCTTCATTGCTGCCTTCAGCTTTGATTGCTGATAAATATAGCCAGTTCAACAGAATAGGATGATTAAATGCAAATAATATCAACCATTGCTCAGTTACGTGCATGGCGCAAGCAAGCAGGAACGGTTGCCTTTGTTCCGACTATGGGAAACTTGCATGCAGGACATATGGCTTTGGTACACGAAGCCAAAAAACATGCCGATAAAGTGGTGGTCAGTATTTTTGTTAACCCGATTCAGTTTGGTCAGGGGGAAGATTTCGAACAATATCCGCGCACGCTGGAACAAGATGCAGAAAAACTTCAGCAAGCTGGTGCTGATGTGATATTTGCACCCTCGGTGCAAGAAATGTATCCGCATGGCGCACAGCAATATTTTGTCGAACCGCCGCCATTACAAAATGAATTATGTGGTCGAACACGACCTGGTCATTTTCGCGGTGTCGCTACGGTTGTAACTAAACTATTTAATATCGTTCAGCCAAATGTGGCTTGTTTTGGTAAAAAAGATTATCAACAACTGGCCGTGTTAACCGCGATGGTGCAGGATTTGAATATGGATATCCGCATTATTCCGGTGGCGACTGAACGTGCCAGCAGCGGTTTGGCGCTATCTAGTCGCAATGGTTATCTTTCTGCAGAAGAATTGCAACAAGCAGCGCAGTTATATCAACAACTGCAGGCGATTGCTGCAGAGATTATCCAAGGCAGAAGAGACTTTGATGTTTTGGAACAAACGGCTACAGCAGCGTTAAATCAATTGGGATGGCGTGTCGATTATATTGAAATTAGACAGGCGAACACACTGCAAAAAGCACAGTGTACCGATCAAGAAATCGTTATACTGGCTGCAGCTGTATTGGGACGTACACGGTTGATTGATAATCTAGAAGTAAATTTATCGCATTAGTTAAGGGGAAATAATCCGGTAAACCCGCGGTCAAAAACGAAATAATAGCAAAAGGGAACATATACGCGTATGTGGTGGATTGTTTTAATACTGATCATGGCTGCTATGGCGGCTTTGTTATGGTGGCGTCATCTTCAGGAACAGCGTTGGCAGAGGGAAATGACTTATTTAACACGGCATGAACAGCATGGCACAGCCCGTGTTCATTCTGTCCAAAATGAGTCTCCTGATCTTGCTCAAATGCACAGCATGGCTGATCACCAAGCTGACGTACACAGTCACATCCAATCAGCTGGAAATGAACATAATGCGTTATTTGTTGAAGAAGTACAGGAACAGTCCATCCCCTCTGACGCAGCACAAGGAATACCGGTTAACATGTCTGATCAAGCACATGTTGCCACATCTTCTTTATTAAATGCAGAAAACACCCTTCAACCGCAGATCACCGTGATCGAATCTTCACCTTTGCCATCACAAGCGGCTTGGTCAGCGGATTATTCTGAGCCGGTAGAAATCAGCGCTACCTCTCAGATATCGCCATTGCAACAGCATCACTCAGCGCCAATGGCTGAATATCAATTAGCAACACCATCTATTGATCCCTTTGAGGACATTTCGATCGCAAGAGAGGATGCTGATTCATCTTTATTAGACTCCACTTCCTTTGAAATTTCCGCTGGCGCATCTGATTTAGCAAATACTGATCTATCAACGTCAGAAGAGAGTGTCACTGAAAAGATGGCGGTGGATGAGAGCTTGCCGGTCATCACCTTAGAAGAAGCCAGACGGAACATGGCAAATCATGATGCGGCTGACGACGACGATTATTTCGCAGACGCATCTAACATGGACGGGATTGAGCTGAACTGGCAGCAAAAACAGCAAATCCACCGACAGAATCACCCGCGCCACACAATCAATGAAATCAAGCCAGACGATCCATTGTTAGCCAGGGTGCGTTCACATACTAAAGCTGAACAGGAAGCATTGTTACAAGAACGTGCACTAAAAAATTTTGATCCGGTTGAATTGGAGCTAGCAACGCAACATTCCCTGCGTCAAGTTCCCGCTCATCTGGCTCATACTTCAACAGGCAGAAATCTGTTTTCTGATCAAAGACAGAATAAGCAGATTATTGATGAGGAAGACATCAGAATCAATCTTTTGCGCCAGCGTCTGGCGCGATTGCGCCAACAAAATAACAATCGTAACCCTGATCATGCATTTTCGGTACCGGTTATTGAAGAAGAAGAGGTTATTTTAAATTTAGCTAAAACCGATTCACCGATCAATAAACAGAAGTTTAAACGTCCTACGGTGCGTGAAAGTGTGATACCGGCTGCCGCTCGAATTGGTGAGCAACAAGCGGTGCAGATGATGGTGCCTATAGCGGAATTGTCTGCAGACAAAAGCTCCAGTGAGGCGTTTGTAGATAGACATGTGCCATTGTCTACTCGATTTACACCGTTTCAACCAATGCCAGAAGCGCATAAGCCTACGGTTGAAGCAGTAGGAGCAGGACTTGAGCGTCATCCAGTGCAAGAGACATTGGATAATTCAAGTTCGGCTAATGTGATTTATAGCCCAGAGTCAGATCTAAACAAGGGTGATGAGGCAATCTGGTCAACAGGCACGACTCATCAAGTAGATTATGCTATTGATTCCGAAGAGTATGACGAATCATATCCTTATTCAGACTACAACAATATCGCTGATGCCGGTCAACACTTGCGTGATTCCGCTTCGCCAGAGGAAGTGTTTAAACTACATGGCAGTGATGATGCGGATCAAGATGTGTCTACACAACAGTGGGTAATCAGTGATTCAGGTCATCATGGATACAGTGAATATTCCTCGCCCACTATTACCAAGCCATCTCCATCTGTACATCCTACTTCACCATTTCACTATATTGAGGAAGCTGATACAGAGCCAATGAGCACTGCTGCGCCTAACTGGCATTTTGCTGATGACGACGTGGAAAATGAGCTGGTTAGCGCTGAAATTGCCTATTCGGCCGGCACCATTGCGCAGCAGTTAAGTCAAGATCAAGCCGCAAACACCAATGCCCATTTGAGTGCCAGCCCTATGCACGCACAGTCAAATAAGATGACTGCAGAAAATGTTATTTCGGCTCCTAGTGGGAGTGCGCCGGTTCAATTATCGGTGCAGCCAAATCGTTTTAGACCGACTACACCTACCGTTAACTATACCTCTGCACCAGTAGCCATGCAGCAAATACCAATTCTACCGAGTATGGACTTGCTCTTGCCGGCGCATTATGATTCGGCGGCACAGCAAAGTGAGGAAACTTTGCTGGAAAATGGCATAACAATTGAAGAAAAGCTGGCGGAATTTAAAGTAAAAGTGAAGGTGATTGACGCTTTTGCTGGTCCGGTTATTACGCGCTATGAAATTGAACCAGCACAGGGTGTACGGGGCAGTCAGGTTGTCAATCTTGAAAAAGATTTGGCGCGCAGCTTAGGCTTTGCTTCTATTCGCATTGTTGAAACCATACCCGGTAAAACCTGTATGGGTATTGAGCTTCCCAATCCGAAACGGCAGATTATTCGGCTCAGTGAAATTTTTTCAGCACCGGTTTTTCAACAGTCTCAATCAAAATTAACTTTGGCATTGGGACATGGTATTACCGGACAACCTATTGTAACTGATCTGGCGAAAGCGCCTCACCTATTGGTTGCCGGTACCACGGGATCTGGTAAATCAGTGGGTGTGAATGCCATGATTTTGTCCATGTTGTATAAAGCCACGCCAGACGATGTCCGCCTGATCATGATAGATCCGAAAATGTTGGAATTAAGCATATACGAAGGTATTCCTCATCTGCTGGCTCCGGTTGTTACAGATATGAAATTGGCGGCTAATGCCTTGACCTGGTGTGTCAATGAAATGGAAAAACGTTACCGCCTGATGAGTTATGTCGGTGTGCGTAATCTGGCTGGATTCAATCAGAAAATCGCAGAAAAGGCTCAACAAGGTGAGAAATTAGTTAATCCGTTCTCACTCAATCCAAGTGATCCTGAGCTTCTGGAAAAACTGCCTTATATTGTGGTAGTGGTGGATGAGTTTGCTGATCTGATGATGACGGCAGGGAAGAAAATTGAAGAACTGATTGCTCGTTTGGCGCAAAAAGCGCGTGCAGCTGGTATACATTTAATTTTGGCAACCCAACGTCCCAGTGTGGATGTGATCACTGGCTTGATTAAGGCCAATATTCCAACTCGTATTGCTTTTCAGGTATCCAGTAAGGTCGATAGTCGCACCATTTTGGATCAGATGGGCGCTGAAAACTTGCTGGGACAGGGTGATATGTTATTTTTACCACCCGGAACGGCATATCCAGAGCGTGTCCATGGTGCTTTTGTCGCTGATGAGGAAGTTCACCGTGTCGTGAATTATCTAAAACAGTTTGGTGAACCTCACTATATAGATGATATTCTCACCGCAGGGGTTAGTGAAGATGATTTATTTAGCAACGCTTCGTCTGGTCGCAATCTAGAAGATGATCAGGATCCTTTGTATGATGATGCAGTGGCGTTAGTGGTGAAGACGCGCAAAGCCAGTATTTCTTCTGTGCAACGGCATTTGCGTATTGGTTATAACCGTGCCGCCCGCTTGGTTGAACAAATGGAAGCAGATGGCGTGGTCTCCGCTCCAGAGGGAAATGGTAACCGCACAGTTTTAGCGCCACAAAACAATCATCTTGATGGTTGATAGTCAGTAAAAGCAGAATGGCCAGCCTTAATCGGAGGCTGGCCATTTACTTATCGCAATCACGTTCTCATTTCTCAAAATCAATTCTTTTTTGCGATGATTACATCGCCTGAGGTGAAGGTTAGGATTGAATCCAAAAAGTAAATTACAGCAGCTTTTATAGGCATGAAGCTGAAAAACTGCAATACAAATAGCAACAAGATAACTTAAGAATTAGTTATATAAACCTCAATTTTTATCTATAGCATATTCTGCAGGCTCTGTAAGATTGCTGTGGCAATATCGATTTAATTAGCAAATTGCATAAAGAGCATCGATGGAGAAAATAGGTTACTTTGAGAATAATCGAAAATATATCGAATGGAAAAAACGTATTTCTAACAATGATTTAATTTATATTACCTTCTATTAGGATAGATATTAAATATTTACCCAAAACTGAAATACTCTGTTGTTTTATGAAATTGGGTAATATGTTGTTTTTAATAATAAAAAATTTGTCTTCTTTGGTGTTTGCCCTTAAGATATGAAAGTAAATAATTAAATTTATTAATATTATCTAAGTTTAAACACACACAGGAGAGAAATAATGATTGAATCTTACAAACGATTCTGGCAGAACATATTCAATTTTTCAGGAACAGCCAATCGCAGAGATTATTGGTGGCCAATAATTATTAATCACGTGCTGGGATTTTTGATTATCTGCGCGCTGCAAAGATTTCTTGGTCATTCAATCAATGATATTTATACTTGGGGAGACTGGACGATTAATTTTCTGGTCATGGTGGTGACCTTTTGCGTTTGGTTGGCTACATTATCTTTGCAATTCAGGCGCCTGCATGATACTAACCGTTCTGCGTGGTGGATTTTGATTTTACTCATTCCGATCATTGGAGAAATCTGGTTCTTTATTTTGATGGTGCTACCAGGCAAACCAAATCGTTATGGTCATGATTATCGAATTTAAGTGGTGATTTAATTTTCAACAGCAATAGTGGTGATGGCTACTATTGCTGTTTTGAATTTTAACAACACCATTTTGCCGAAAAAAATGGATTAAGTCTTATCACTGCGGCTATCGTTAAATGAAAAGTATTAAATTAATTATATTGCATTGTACTGTTTTAATTGATATTACTTAGCAATGCTAGACTATTGATTTCTCATTATTGGTTTATTTAAATTGTACTGTTTTAACTAATACAAAGAGACCTCTCTTATTCTACTGCTCGCTCTTGTGATCAAATCAACTTATTTGAGCTAATGCAGTGCGCATCAATGCAATGGCTTAACTTGCATCAGCAATATCATTTATTCTTTATCTAAAAAGTAGTCATTTTCTCGCTAAAGGTTTTACGTTACACTGCTGCCAATGCTTTGATTGAGCTGTTATGAAAAAACTATGGCAAAAATTTGACCGATCTTTTCTAAGCGGGCAAAAGATTTCTAAGGTGCTGGTAATGATGATTGGCATCTGGCTGTTCTTTGCTACCAGTCTGGTTGGCCTGTCGATGAATACATCTTGGCGGCTAGAGGAGCTGGGAATGGCAATCAATGAAGCTGGCAGCTTACGTAAACGGGTGTTTTATATGGTGTTGGTGAGCGAAACACCTGCAATGGCTCAAAATTTTAATCAGGAAAAACAACAGTTCGAACAAATTTTGGCTCATCTGCGCGGCTTGCATGAAACGGGATTTCTCCAAGGTCAGCGTCATCAGCAGCTTATGGATCAAGTCATAGAAATTGAAAAATACTGGCAGGATTTTTTAGGTGACCGTTATGCTTTTCAGCAAGGTCAAATAGACAGCGCTACTTTTCTGGATAAAGCGCGACAGTTTACTGCACTCATTGATCGATTGGTATTACTGATCGAGCAGGATAATACGCATAACATACAGTTACTGCGGTGGTTGCAGTTGCTGGTATTAGTGATGGCATTAGTTTCTACAGTCATGTCTTTGTTGCTGCTAAATCATCTGGTCATTGCACCTTTGCAGCGCCTAAATCAAGGTATAAGCCGGATTGGTAAGGGATTTTTTGATACCCATTTGCAGGTGAATACGGCTAATGAGTTTGGGCAGGTGGCGCAGGGCTTTAATCTGATGGTGGCTAAACTGAATGAGGTATACGATACGCTGGAAAATCGGGTCGCGGAGCAAACGCAAGCATTAGTGAAACGCAATAATGAGTTAGCAATGTTGTATGCCATGGCTTCGTTGTTTCAAGAGCAGCAGGATTTGGCGGTATTGGTGCAGCTATTTATGCAAAAAATGAAGGAGTTCAGTGGGGCTAATGCTTGCGTAGTACAGTTGAAAAATCATCATTCCCATCTGTTGGAAGTCGCCGGTTCCGATGGTTTGACGGAAGAACAGGTGGAACAATTTCGTGATTGTCACTGCAATGGTGTTCTTTGTGTGCCGGTGATATCAACAGATGAACTCAATTCGATTGAAGAATTAATCATTAGTACTGACGATAATGTAGGTTGCCACGTCCGTAAGATATTTCCATTTTGCCTGACATTTGCAGTTAAGTCAGTTGAAGATGATATCGGCACGCTGCATTTGTTTGCTCATGAAGCGTTTGCTTTAAATGAACAGCATCAACGGCTGATTTCAACTGTTTGTAGCCAATTTGGCATTGCGATTGAAAGTTTGCGTTTAAATGAATTGGATAAGCAAATGGCGATTTTGGAAGAACGCAATTTGCTGGCTCAAGGATTGCATGACAGCATTGCGCAAACTTTGTCTTTTTTGAATATGCAAGTTCAGGTATTGGGAAAAGCACTATCAGAACACAAGGATAAGCAAGCTGCACAAACCTTAGATTTTATTCATGAAGGTATTCAACAATGTTATGATGATGTACGCGAGTTGTTATCTAATTTTCGTGTACGACTGGTATCAGAAGGCTTGATCAGCTCCTTGCAGGGGGTGATGAAGCGGTTTGAGCAGCAAACCGGTATAGTGCCAGATTGGTCGGTAGAGGGTGATGTGTATGAAGTAGAGTCGGATGTACAACTCCAAGTGGTGTTTATTGTGCAAGAAGCTTTATCGAATGTTCGTAAGCATGCTCAAGCCAATGCGGTTCGGGTACATCTGCAATATATGACCGATCGTCTGAATTTATGTATTCAGGATAATGGCAAGGGTTTAGCGGAAGATGTATTACAGGTGAAAGAAAAACAGGGGCATGTGGGTATTCATATTATGAAAGAACGTGCCAGTAAAATTAATGGTCAATTGCGTATAAGCGCGTTGGTTGGGGCAGGAACGACTGTGGAACTCACCGTACCGCGTCAGTATATCCATACTTCGCAATAGTGATTCTGAGATTTGAAGATGTTGAACGGAAAAAAATACCGGATACTGATCGTTGACGATCATACGCTGTTTCGGCGTGGATTGCGCGCGCTGATAGATAGCTGCCCTCGCTTTGAGGTGGTAGGAGAAGCCACCGATGGGCTGGAAGGGGTGAAAATGCAGCAGCAATTGCAACCGGATGCAGTCTTGTTGGATCTGGATATGCCGGTGATGCGTGGACTGGAGGCATTACCCCAGATGATGGACCATCATCCGCAACAAGTGGTGTTGATGCTCACGGTGTCGGAAGATGGCCATGATTTGCTCGAATGCATGCGCCTAGGGGCGCGAGGTTATTTGTTAAAGAATATTGATACTGAATTTTTGCTGGACAGCATAGAAAAAGCCATTGATGGAGATAGCGTATTATCGCCAGAGATGACGAGTAAATTAGTCACTCAGTTACGTCAGCAGGAAAAAATCAATCTGGCTATTGCTGAACCTTTAACACCACGCGAACGCGAAATTTTGCGTTGGCTCGCTCGTGGTCACAGTAACAAAATCATTGCGCGCAATCTGGAAGTTGCTGAGAGTACGGTAAAAGTACATGTGCAAAACATTTTGCGTAAATTGAATGTGGCCAGCAGAGTTCAGGCAGCTGTATATGCTGTTGAGCATGGTATGGATAAGTAGCTTATCAAGAATACATGTCCAATGAGGGTTTTTATTTGCTAAATCAGGTCTATTGAATTGTCAATAGATCTTTTTACTTATATGTCCTCGTTATTTTGGCTGAGTAATCTTGCCTCCTCCGACTTATGTCCTGTATGCGTGGGATTACGTACACTTGTGGCATTATTTATCAGGAGTGGTTGGATGGAATCTGAATTCAGAAAATCAGTCACAGTGCTTACTTCCAGCACTATTGCATTTATCATCTGTTTCATGATCTGGATGGTGTTTGCCGTGTTGGGTATGCCGATTAAAAAACAGCTACAGTTAAATGAAACTGAATTTGGATTACTGACAGCTATGCCTGTGCTATCTGGTTCGTTGATTAGAGTACCATTGGGCATTTGGGCTGATCGTTTCGGTGGCCGTATTGTTTATTTTTTGCTCATGCTGGTCTGTGTTCCTGCGGTTTGGTTGCTGGAATATGCGCACACATTTGGTCAGTTTTTATGGATTGCTTTATGGCTGGGGTTGGTAGGCGGATCTTTTTCTGTCGGTACCCCATATGTAGCAAAATGGTTTCGCAAAGATCGACAAGGTCTGGCGATGGGCATTTTTGGTGCCGGTAATGCTGGTGCAGCATTAAACAAATTTTTGGCACCAGCCCTCATTGCAGCTTATGGCTGGAAAGCAGTACCAAGGGTTTATGCGATCATTTTGCTGGTTATCACCATTTTATTTTGGTTTTTCAGTTATCCTGAACCGAAAGCAGCCAATAGCAAACAACCCACCCTTAAAGCGCAGTTGATGCTGATGAAAAACCCGCAAGTACTGAAATACAGTCAGTTGTATTCAGTGGTATTTGGTGGGTATGTCGGCATATCTTTATGGATGGTGAGTTATTACGTTGGTGAATACAAATTTGACCTGACCCACGCTGCTCTGCTGGCTGCTTGTTTTTCACTCCCTGGTGGTGTTTTACGTGCCTTCGGAGGTTGGCTATCAGACAAATATGGTGCATATAAAGTTACATGGTTGGTGATGTGGGTGTGCTGGCTAGCCTTTTTTGTCTTATCTTATCCGCAAACACAAATGTCTATTCAGACTGTTTCTGGTCATTTAGATATGCACCTTGGTTTGAATGCAACCCTGTTTACCATTTTGTTATTCATCGTTGGTGTGGCGTTGGCCATTGGTAAAGCTTCAGTGTTTAAGTTTATTTCCGATGAATTCCCTGATGATATGGGAACGGTATCTGGGGTAGTAGGGTTAGCCGGCGGTCTGGGTGGCTTTTTGTTGCCCATTATGTTCGGTATGCTGGTGGACTGGACTGGTGTCCGTTCCAGTTCATTCATGTTGATGTTCGGTACTGTGAGTATCAGTTTGATTTGGATGCATTTTTCGCTGAAGAACCAAAGACCTTAATTTAGGCTGATGGTGAGTAAGGATTAACTTGCTCACCTGGCTGATTGGGCAAATAAGCTCAACCGAAATAGACCGAATTGAGGGCATTGATCCGGCTTAATGCTTGAATGGTTTGCTATAATTTGTTGGTTAGGTATGTTGCTGGTAAATGGCATAACATGGCTTGTATAGATGTAATTAGTCTTGACTGAACTAAATGATGCTTATCTTCCGATGCTGCTCGATCTTGAGGGTCCGTTTCAGAAATGTTTAAACGGGTGGCTATGTGCCGAGAGGTAATCATGATCTTGTGAGAGACTAAAACCTAGAGGTTTGATTTCTTAGCTGAAGTATAGAGATTAGCCACTAAGAACAATCAATAGTGATTCATTTTTTGATCGAAGCAAAGAGATCATTACTGCAAAATAATATTTAATGCCATTACATCGTAAAGTTGCCACAAAACCATATTGTTGGTCATTACGTTAAAAAAATAAATATAAAAAAATATTTGAGGCTTGAACCTCAACGGAGCACAAATTCATGAGCCATTTTTTAGACAGACTTAATTTTTTACGTAAAACCAAAGAAACCTTTTCTGCCGGTCATGGTGCAGTGGTGGCAGAGGGCAGAGATTGGGAAGAAGCCTATCGGCAGCGCTGGCAACACGATAAAGTGGTGCGCTCTACTCATGGAGTCAATTGTACTGGTTCTTGTAGCTGGCGAGTATTTGTCAAAAATGGGCTAATCACATGGGAAATGCAGCAAACAGATTACCCGCGCACGCGAGCTGACTTGCCCAATCATGAGCCTCGAGGGTGCCCACGTGGCGCATCTTATAGCTGGTATGTGTATTCTGCCCAACGGGTAAAATATCCGATGATTCGCGGTTCTTTACTGCGTATGTGGCGCGAAAAACGTCAGAGTATGGGCGCGATAGCTGCATGGCAAAGCATTACTCAGAATCCCGAAAGTGCGAAAAAATATAAATCTGAACGTGGTCTGGGTGGTTTCGTGCGCTTGGACTGGAATGAAGCATATGAAATTATTGCTGCAGCCAATGCCTTTACCATCAAAGAGTTTGGTCCTGATCGAGTAATAGGCTTTTCACCCATTCCGGCAATGTCAATGGTGAGCTATGCTGCCGGTTCGCGCTATTTGAGTCTAATTGGCGGGGTGCCGTTGTCGTTTTACGACTGGTACTGTGATCTGCCTCCTTCCAGCCCGCAGACATGGGGCGAACAGACTGATGTGGCTGAATCTGCTGACTGGTACAACGCGAATTATCTAATGGTATGGGGCTCTAATGTCCCCATGACACGTACTCCGGACGCGCATTTTTATACCGAAGTTCGCTATAAGGGGACAAAAACGGTTGCGGTGTCATCTGATTATGGCGAAATGGTGAAATTCAGTGACATTTGGCTGGCACCGAAACAAGGTACAGATGCAGCGCTGGCCATGGCGATGGGGCACGTGATTCTGAAAGAATTTCATTTGCATAACCCATCAAATTATTTTGTTGATTATTGCCGTCGTTTAACTGACATGCCTAATCTGGTGGTTTTGCATCAGGAAAACGGACGCTTATTGCCGGGTTATTTTTTACGAGCCAGTCAAATTGCCGATAATCTCAATGAAACCAATCATCCAGAATGGAAAACGCTGGTTATCGATGAACATACTGGCGATATTGTGGCACCAAAAGGGTCAATTGGGTTTCGCTGGGGCGAGCAAGGAAAATGGAACCTCAAAACAGAAAATTCCAATAATGCAGAAATTCGTGCGCAGATTTCGCTGGCTGAAAATGCGGATGCGATCATGGGTGTTGCTTTCGATTACTTTGGTGGCGAAGATGCAGGCGACATTATCGTAAAAAATATACCGGTAAAAAAAATAATTGGTGCCGATGGGCAAGAAATCTTGGTAACCACAGTCTTCGATCTGATGTGTGCCAATTATGGTATCGACCGCGGTTTTGGCGGAGATGGCGTGACAGATGATTACCTGACTGATGTGCCGTATACCCCCTTGTGGCAGCAAAAGCATACCGGAGTAAAACCGGAGTTGGTGATTCAAGTAGCGCGCGAATTTGCACTTAATGCGCATGAAACGCATGGCCGCAGCATGGTAATACTGGGTGCCGGTTTAAATCACTGGTATCACATGGATATGGCGTATCGTGGCATCATCAATATGCTGATGATGTGTGGTTGCATAGGACAAAGTGGAGGGGGCTGGTGTCATTACGTGGGACAGGAAAAACTGCGCCCACAATCTGGTTGGGCACCGCTGGCTTTTGCCACTGATTGGAACCGACCATCACGCCAAATGAATGGCACTTCTTTCTTTTATGCTCATACCAGTCAGTGGCGGCACGAAAAACTGCATATGGCTGAGGTGATGGCACCGACTCATGCGGGGCAAATGGCAAATATGAGCCAATTGGATTTTAATGTCAAAGCCGAACGCATGGGGTGGTTGCCATCGGCGCCACAATTAGGCTGTAATCCGCTTGATATCACGCGAAAAGCCAACCAACAGCAACAAGATCCGATAGCTTTTACGGTTGAACAGCTTAAAACTGGTCAGCTAATGATGGCAAGTGAAGATCCGGATAATCCGCAAAATTTCCCCCGTAATCTGTTTGTATGGCGGTCAAATATTCTGGGTTCCTCCAGTAAAGGACATGAATATTTTCTCAAATATCTGCTCGGCACACAAAATGCCCTCATGAGTGATGAAGGCGATGCCATTAAACCCATAGACATCAAAGTACGACCCGCAGCTGAAGGTAAGCTTGATCTGCTTACAGTGCTGGATTTTCGCATGTCGACTACTTGTCTCTATGCCGATATAGTGTTGCCAACAGCCACGTGGTATGAAAAGGATGATCTGAATACTTCGGATATGCACCCGTTTATTCATCCGCTCAGTGAAGCAGTGAAACCATTATGGGAAAGTAAAACTGACTGGGATATTTATCGCGGATTGGCCAAAGTATTTTCAGACTTATCAAAAGATTATCTTGGTGTGCGACAGGATCTGGTGTTAACGCCGTTAATGCACGATAGTCCAGAAGAATTGGCTCAACCATTTGATCCTAAAGACTGGAAGTTGGGTGAGTGTGAAGCCGTGCCGGGCAAAACCATGCCCAGAATGACCGTAGTCGAACGGGACTATGGCGCAATCTATGACAAATTTACTTCAGTCGGACCCTTATTAGAAAAAATAGGTAATGGTGGCAAAGGCATTACCTGGCAAACCACGGAACAAATAGATTTATTACGTCAGCTCAATCATACCCAGCACGAAGGTGTCGCCGCAGGTCAGCCAAAAATCTACAGTGCGATAGATGCAGCAGAAATGATTCTAACGCTGGCTCCGGAAACCAATGGACATGTAGCGGTTAAAGCATGGGAAGCATTATCCAAAAATACCGGTATTGACCACACTCATTTAGCTAAAGCTCGTGAAGATGATGCCATTCGTTTTCGTGATGTACAGGCGCAACCACGTAAAATTATTTCGTCGCCAATTTGGTCAGGAGTGGAAAGTGAAAAAGTCAGCTATAACGCCGGCTACACAAATGTGCATGAACTAATACCCTGGCGCACACTGACTGGTCGACAGCAGTTTTATCAGGATCATCAATGGATGCGGCTATTTGGAGAGGGGCTGGTATCTTACCGCCCAGCGGTTGATTTAAAAACTACTCTGAATGTGCAGGGACACCAAAGTAATGGCAATCCGGAAATCGTTTTAAATTTCATTACTCCACACCAGAAATGGGGTATTCACAGCACTTATTCTGACAATTTGCGCATGCTTACATTGTCACGTGGTGGCCCACATGTCTGGCTATCTGAAATCGATGCCCAACGTGCCGGTTTGCAGGACAACGATTGGGTAGAAGTATTTAATGTAAATGGAACCCTGACCGCACGAGTGGTTGTCAGCCAACGCGTGCCTGAAACCATGATCATGATGTATCACGCGCAGGAGAAAATTGTTAATGTCCCTGGTTCTGAAATTTCGGGCAAGCGTGGTGGAATTCATAATTCCGTTACCAAAGTGGTCATGAAGCCAACGCATATGATCGGAGGGTATGCACAGCTTTCATGGGGCTTTAACTACTACGGTACAGTCGGCACCAACCGTGATGAGCTGGTGGTGGTACGCAAAATGAACAAAGTGGATTGGCTGGATCAACCAGCAGAAAAACCGCTGGCAGAATAAGCAAGGGACACACTCATGAAAATACGTGCACAAATCGCAATGGTGTTGAATCTGGACAAATGTATTGGCTGCCATACTTGCTCAGTAACCTGTAAAAATGTCTGGACCAGCCGTGATGGGGTGGAATATGCATGGTTTAATAATGTCGAAACCAAACCAGGTATTGGTTACCCTAAAAATTGGGAAGATCAGGAACAGTATCAGGGTGGCTGGGTAAGAAAGAGCTCCGGTCAAATCAAACTGAAACAGGGTAATCGATTGAAAATTTTGGCGAATATTTTTGCTAACCCCAATATGCCGGCTATTGACCAATATTACGAACCCTTTACCTACGATTATGAACATCTGCAAAACGCTCCTCTGATGCAGACACCACCAACAGCTCAACCCGTATCAGTCTTAACCGGTCGCAAAATGGATAAGATTGTATGGGGACCAAACTGGGAAGATGATTTGGGTGGGGAGTTTGCTAAACGGTCTAAAGATAAGCTTTTTGATGGTATCCAAAAAGATATTTATGCTGCTTTTGAAAATACCTTCATGATGTATCTGCCACGTTTGTGTGAGCATTGCCTTAATCCTGCTTGCGTGGCCAGTTGCCCGTCCGGTTCGATTTATAAGCGCGAAGAAGATGGCATTGTACTCATAGATCAGGACAAATGCCGTGGCTGGCGCATGTGTGTTTCCGGCTGTCCGTATAAAAAAATTTATTATAACTGGGTGGCTGGTAAGGCCGAAAAATGCATATTTTGTTATCCGCGTATAGAAGGCGGTCAACCCACCATTTGTTCAGAAAGCTGCGTTGGCCGTATCCGCTATCTGGGTGTCTTACTTTATGATGCCGATCGCATCAGCGCCAGTGCTTCCGTAGAAAATCCACAGGATTTATACCAGCAGCAACTGGATATTTTCCTTGATCCGAACGATCCTGAAATCGAAAAACAAGCATTGGCACAAGGTATTTCGGCAGACTGGATAGAAGCCGCAAAAAATTCACCGGTATACAAAATGGCGGTGGAATGGAAAATAGCCTTTCCGCTACATCCTGAATACCGGACATTGCCTATGGTATGGTACATCCCGCCATTATCTCCCATTCAGTCTGCGTTGGAATCTGGAGTAGTGGGTCAGAATGGTTTGATTCCGGAAATTAAAGATATGCGCATTCCCATCGAATATCTGGCTAACTTGCTAACAGCTGGTAAAACCGAACCGATCGTCAATGCGCTACAGACCATGATTGATATGCGCAAATACATGCGCAACAAATCTATCTACTCTGACGAAAGAGCGCAGCAATTGATGGATAGCGCGCGATTAAGTGCGGAACAAATTGAACAGATGTATCAGATTATGGCTATCGCCAATTATGAAGATCGTTTCGTCATTCCAAGTGCCCACCGAGAATGGGTCGACAATACATTTGCGGAAAAGTCAGCTTGTGGCTTCTCTTTTGGTGAAGGCTGTCATAACGGACACAGTCAACAGAGTCTTTTTGGCACTCGTAAAGCTGCCCCGATTGTTTTTCACGGTCTGCGTAAGAAAAAAGACCGTCAATCAGTTTAAGAGGATGATAAATGTATAAAATATTATCCATTTTGCTAAGTTATCCGCGCCAATATTGGCTTGATCATGTCGACCAATTACATGACGCTATTAGAAAAGAGGCAACACCAGAACAGGCTGCAGCGTTAAATCCCTTTTTTTCCCATTTACGCGAGCACGACGAGATTAGCCTACAGGAAATTTATGTCAATACATTCGACCGTAGTCGCAACCATTCCTTGCATCTGTTTGAACATCTTCACGGCGAAGACCGTGCACGTGGGCAAGCTATGGTTGATTTACTCGCAGAATATCAAGCGCGCGGACTGGAACCCGACAATAACGAACTACCGGATTATCTGCCTTTATTTTTGGAATTTTTATCTACCATTGAGCTGGAACAAGCACAAAATTTTATGACTGATTCGGTGCATGTGATTAATTACATAGCTAAGAATCTGCATAAAAACCAATCTGTTTATGCTGAAGTAATGGATGCAGTGGTTGCTTTATCACCAGTGGCTGCGCAACCCTTACAAGCGGCGCCAGTGCGAAATATGGACGAAGCACTGGAAAAATTTGGACCGACTGCAGAAGGGTTGGAACCATTATTGCATCAACCATCAGTGCAGGAAGTGCAATTTTTCCGCCAAAACACACACAGTTAAGCCGGGAGACATCATGTATTATCTAAATCAATTTATTTTCGGCATCTATCCATATATAGCTGCTAGCGTCTTTTTTCTAGGCAGTTTGATCCGGTTTGACACCAACCAGTATTCTTGGAAATCTGAATCAAGCCAGCTGTTATATCCGCATCTTCTGCGTACTGGCAATATTTTGTTCCATATTGGCATTTTGGGGCTTTTTTTTGGTCATCTAGTTGGCTTGCTAACCCCAGTTGCCGTATGGGATGCGCTCGGAATCAGTCATCAAACCAAGCAGCTAACCGCAATGTATGCTGGCGGTTTTATGGGCCTACTGGCATTAATCGGTATACTCATCCTACTTCACCGTAGATTTAGTTGTGCACGTTTATTAGCCAATAGTAGCTGGCGTGATAAATTAGTTCTATTCTGGATATTGATCACGCTGTGTCTGGGTCTGGGAACCATTCATGTATCAGCCCATCATCGAGATGGTTCTGAAATGCTCATCCTGATGCAGTGGGCACAACACATAGTAACATTCAGAAGTGGCGCCGCTGACCTCATAGCCCATGTTCACCCGATATTTAAACTTCATTTGTTTATGGGGATGAGTTTATTTGTGATATTCCCATTTACCCGATTAGTACATGTCTGGAGCGGGTTTGGCACATTAATTTATCTCAAACGCCGGGCACAACTGATAAGAAGCCGTCGTTATTAAATAATTTATCAGTTTATACTCATATAATCGCTGGGATGACAAACACATCATGGCTAAAATACGCTACAGATTTTTTACCAATATTAATAACCAAAAACCATACGCTGTTTTAAATGCTGGATAAGATCAAATGAGTGACAGATTTAATTTGTATCTACTATTTAACCA
Organism: uncultured Neisseriaceae bacterium; assembly: GCA_945267035.1. Taxonomy (GTDB): domain Bacteria; phylum Pseudomonadota; class Gammaproteobacteria; order Burkholderiales; family Neisseriaceae; genus Snodgrassella. The sequence goes on from CALYOS010000001.1 coordinate 116,004, forward strand.
ATTGGTTAGGTATAAATTTTAAATTTCTCAACCACAACACCGCAGATTTTGAACTGGCTGGTCATAGCAATAATTGGATAACGAGGATTTAATGGTTTTAAATAATGTCTGCTACCTTCAATAATTAACTGTTTCAGCATGGCTTCTGCTTCATTTTCATACACAATAATGAAATTTTTATCCTGTGGTTCTAATTCAGGCTCAACAATAATGAAGTCACTCGAAACAAATTCTGGCTCCATGCTGTCGCCTAAAACCTTTAACACAAATGTTTTGTCACTTGGTTTATAAAATGCAGGAGTTAAAATATATCTGTCGGCAGTTAAATCCGCACAACTTTGCTGCCACTTTCCAGCTTCTTCCCAAGTCAGTAAAGGCAATTTGACATTACAGTAATCACTTCTGGATGGTTCAACAGAGGAAATACCGAAATGTTCTGGAGTGACCACATCGGCAAAGTATGATATCAGCTTGTCAATATGGGTTTTATTTACTCTACCTGTTTTTATCCAGCTGGTAACAGAGGGTGGCTTAATGGCGAAAGCCCGAGCAACATCGGCTTTACGTACCCCTTTTAATTTGATGGCCGCATCAATAGCTTCACCCAATTTTTTCCCGCTAAACATAATTTCCCTTTTTTGTCCTAAAAAAAATTTAATGACTAGTTAAATTAGTGCATCTATGGATTGTTAAAATGGTTAATGCTCTTTAATAGCTATTCTCAATTTACATTTCATGGTTTCTGAGATGACTAATATGATAAATATTTTTTAAACTTAAAATTTTGACAAGAGTTATTTTACCTATTCAATGTATAATATTGATTTTGAAACTATAACTGCAGCATAAATTTAAAGCTAAAACCATATTAGAGATTAAAATATTTAATTAAATATTAAAATTTTAATGTCAAATTAAAACTTATTATACATAAAGTAATGTTAATAAGCATTAAGATTATGTTGGTAATTCCTTTCTTTGCAACGAAAACAATGAAAAAAAATTTTTTGGAAATTTTGTCTAAAATCCTAAATTTTCAGTTAATTTAATATGTTATATACATATTTATTCAGTTCAAATGGATAATACCATCTGGTTTTTCGTTTACTAATCTATTACATAATTAATATACGTTTACGAATTATCTATATAAACCTAATCAATGGCAAGAATAGCAAATTAATTAATACTAATGGTTTGATGATGTATTTTTTTACAGATAAAATAAACGTTTATCATGAAAAATAATCTCATTTTTTTGTTAATAGGATATTAATGGTTTTTTATCACGCAGACATTTTCTATCCAGGACATTTTTACTATAAGGAAAATCTGCTTGTATTAGTTATCATTTTTATATGATGTTAAAATATAAAATTGATAATTTTCAATATATTGAATATTAAAATATTAATGGAAATGATTATTTCGCACAATACTATATTGAACGTCATCAGCATAATAAAGAAGAATAAGACTTACTATGATCCAAATATAAAAATGCAGGTAAGTTAATATTATTTGATTTATGTCAAGTATTTTGCGGGATTTCAGGGGGATTTTTGTCGGAAATAGACACAGTTTCTCGCTGAATTTCGGTTTAAACCACACTTTCTTACTCCGATTTTGGTCATAAAGTTGAAATTTACATCCTGGCTAAGCATTAAAATATTTATTTTATGCTAATTCAATTAAATTTATTGTTTAATGGCTAATTGCCTCTAATATTCTTTAGTGATTGCCTATTAAATAAATAAGAACTAATCATGTCACTGCAAAAAAAAATAATTTTAATTAAATATAATCAAGTTTTTAAGCAAAAATTATGCTGAGACACGAATGAATCAAACACTTTTTCTTTGTAGAATTGGGCGCGATAAAATATTACTTTAGAATCAATGATGGAATCTGAAAAGTTGGACGCAAACTCGGCTACATACAATAGCGTTTTTGAGCTTGGTTACGGGCATGTTAGCAATAATGGTATTTTTTAATGATAGTGTTTACAGACAACTAAACTTTTATCTTAAATTTGATCAATGATATCTGATTTTTACATCATTTATCTCATACCCATATATATTGGATAACAGATGGGAATGGGTTAATACCTCATAGCTCTCAGCCCATAGAAATGATAAAAGAAAATCGAGAATAAGAAATAAAAGAACCGATTTCTTGCTATCAAATTGAAAAGTTTGCTGCGAGAGTTTTAAAACGGTTGGGACAATTGCTGAACCATAAAGATCTACTTATTCAAATTAAAGTATGGTGCAGAAAGAATATTGAAGCAGTAATGTTAAAAAAATATGAACGGTTTAGTGGCCAGTTATAATGACTCGCAATATTATAGAAGGGAAACACCGACCACCAGCCATGTGCAAGTGCAGGAGTTAAACTTCTTCGTAGATGATTTTGATTTATAATTTTCAATATTTATTATCCTACGTTATAAAAATGATACTTAAAAATTAAAAAAGTTAATTATGGAAGACAAATCAAATAAACTTGCTTTTAAAAATAACTGTCAGAAATTAGAGGAAGAATTGAGTAAATGCTCAGTATCACAGATTAATGAACCGAAAAAAGGGTTGCGATTTACTCCAATCTTTTTTTTGTTTTAGCAAGAGCAATTGAATCCGCAAAACTGCTTATAAAATATGGGGCAAATGTCAATGCGTTAGATGTTTACGGTAGACCATCGCTTTATTACATCGGAGACACTAGCCCCGTACTGAGCGCAACTGCAGGAAACCGCTTACAGATTAACAAACTATTGTTGGATAATGGGGCAGATATCAATATCAGTGATACCTATGGAAACCAACCGTTCATAATGCTGTTATAAAAGGCAAAGAAGAGCTTCCAATTGTTGGGACATAGTGCCGATCCTAACCGCAAAAATAACTATGGCAGAAGCCCTTTGGATACGGCAACCAAACCTATGATAGAAATATTTGAAAGCCACAAAAAATAAAAAAACCAGCATGTATTTACGCCAAAATTTTGAGGCAATTATAAAATACGATTTAGACAAACGCGTTTTAGAAAGGATGATAAAAAACGAGAGGAAGTACACACAGTAAACGTATAAGAGAACAGATTCAATTCATATGATAAATTTGACCAGTGATAATAAAAATACTATATTATTTCAAATATTAGAAAAATATGAATTAAATAAATGATGCGTAAAATATTACATCAACTAATACTACGTCTAAGCCAAAAATTTAGAGGCACTCCCAAACACGACTTACATAAACTCGCTTTTAACCGAGATTATAAAAAACTAGAAGAAGCACTGAGTAAATGTTCAATAGAACAGATTAATGAACCGGAAAAAGGGATGAAATGGACGCCTATATTTATTCCTGTTTCAGATGGTTTAGTTGAATCAGTAAAACTGCTTATAAAATATGGGGCAAATGTCAATGCGGTAGACGTTTACAATAGACCGCCACTTTATTACATCGGAGACCCTGGTATCGTACCGAGTGCAACAGCGGAAAACCGCTTACAGATTGCCAAACTATTGCTGGATAACGGGGCAGATATCAATATCACTGATACCTCTGGAAACCAACCGTTAGGTTCTGTTGTTCATAATGCTGGTATAAAAGGAAAAGAAAAAGATGAGCTACTAATTGTTAAACTGTTTTTGGAACATGGTGCCGATCCTAACCACAAAAATAACTATGGCAGAAGCCCTTTGGATATTGCAACCAAACCTATGATAGAAATATTTGAAAGCCACAAAAAATAAACAAAAGAGATGAAATGATGGTGGAGGCGGGGGGAATCGAACCCCCGTCCGAAAGTCCTCTACAGAGCGATCTACATACTTAGTCTTGCCAACTTGAAATCTTATTTCCAAACCGCCGACAGACAGGCTGTTTGAAAACCAGTTGCCTTAAATCTTATTCAGTGCTAAGCAACACAACACTAAACCAGCCAATGTAAATGTCGTTGCGGTGAGTTACCTCACACGGCCCATCGGCCAACCGTTGCAACGTTTAGCCTTAAGCGGCTAAAGCGTAAGATTCGTCGTTTGCGACTATATAAATTCAGGGTTTAACGGGTATCTGAGACCCCGGTATGCACGCATCTGCTTTGCAACCCCCGTCGAAACCAAGGTCGCCCCCAGATGCAAGTAGTAATTATACTTTTTTTTTGGTTATATGCCTAGTAACAAAAATCAATTGAGTTTGCTCTCTTTGTTGTTAACCATGTTTGGTTAAATATTTCAGTACCAAACTTGCATTGATCTAAATAGGTCATTAAGTTCCAACGCTATGGCATGCAAGTGACCTGTTAAAAAACAATCTAAAATAAATTAACAAGTTGTTCATACCTAAAAATGCTCATTTTTTTTATATTATCCTGTCTAAAATTCCAGATTACGTTTAGCCTGACTTCAAGCCATAAAAGAGGAAAGTGAAGTCCTATTCTGTGGTTAAACACATTAATTTCAAAGTGTACAAGACAAGACCTGAACCAATCAGATGCTGCATTGACTTTTGGTTAATGGCTAACTAAATAGTTTAAAGTCTCTTAGTTCCTGCAATTGATGAAGATTCATTATTAAACACGATTTTAAGTTGGTTGAGTTTATTTATGGATTTAAGACTAAGGGTTTAATCTTGATCGAGCTGGGAATAATAGAATTGTGATTGCAAAAAATTGTTTGAAACAAAGAATGACCACGCGCGATGGCTAAATGTCGGTTCGCTGTAGCTAAGCTCTTGACCAAGAAGTATCGATGTAGATGGCATTGATTTATAATGGCTCAGGCTCAATTCGATAAGAATGCTGTTATGTACGATGTGAATACCCATGATGTGCGCTATTTTTTTGCTGAAGTATGGCGGCAGCGCCAGCAGCCGCAGTTGCTGAATGCATTACAACAAAAAGCGTTGCGAATTATTGCTGCACATACTGAATATGTGCCGTATTTAGAAAATGTAGAGCAGTTTCTAAACCGAACCTGGCGACCAGAGGAGGGCGAAACCAACCCTTTTTTGCATTTGTCGTTACATTTATCAGTTCAAGAGCAAGTGGCGATTGATCAACCTGCAGGCATTGCGGCTATTCATCAACGTTTATGTGCACATTATGCCGGTGATTGGGTAAAAGCAGAACATGAGATGATTGAAGCATTGGCGGAAACACTCTGGCAGGCACAGCGCTATGGACAAGGGCTTGATGTGAACGCTTATATGACGCGCTTACGGAGTTTGGTGGGCTTGGGGCAGGAAGATAACGCGCGTATTAATCCGCATGAAGTTGGGCAAATAAAGGCGAATAAGGATTGAATTTACTCCAGTGCAGTTTATGATTTAATGTAGTAATTGATTAAGTTGTCTGGTTGGCTACTTGGCTGAGTGGACAATTGTATATAGTGTTAATGATTGATAAGCGAGGATGAACATGTCTTTTTGGGCAGGTCATGCAAATGCAATGTTGTTATTGGTGTTTGTTGCATTGGGTATTATTGGCAATAACCCTTCAATAACGATTTCAGCTCTGATTATTTTACTGGTGCAGCAAACTCCATTGCTTAAGTTTGCGCCATTGCTGGAAAAATACGGTTTGCAGCTGGGAATTATGCTGCTGATGATTGGGGTTTTAGCGCCATTAATTACAGGGAAAGTACCGGCGGCCCAAATCGCTGCATTGTTTACCAGTTGGAAAACTGTGGCAGCGATTTTGGTTGGCGCGGTGGTGGCGTGGTTAGGTGGACGTGGCATTCAGTTGATGCAGGTGAATCCACCGATTGTCACGGGATTGATGATCGGGACGATTATTGGGGTTGCTTTTTGGCGCGGAGTGCCGGTTGGTCCATTGATCGCAGCCGGTATGTTGTCATTGTTTCTATAGTGAATGATCATGGTACTTGCCATAAGCGGCTGCTATGGCTATAATGCGCGCTTCCATGCTCACGGAGAGGTGGATGAGTGGTTGAAGTCGCACGCCTGGAAAGCGTGTATACGTGAATAGCGTATCGAGGGTTCGAATCCCTTCCTCTCCGCCACGTCACTCGAACGTTCTTGACGAATATATCTTTATTTCAAATAATTTCTATTCTATTAAGCATAAAGTTGTATTGAATCAGACTAGCGTATTCCTATACTAAATAAACTACTTAAATGTATTGAAATCTGCTGCGAGCAGGTGGGCAGATTAAACCATCTATTTTTTGATACATGTACCGCTTACCTTGTTACGCTGTATTAAGATTTTGTGCGCCACTTTTCGATGCGGTCAATTCAAGCCTTGCATTAGTTTATGATTATTGTAACTAAGTCAATTATGGGACTTGAATAGACCTGTCTGTCAATGTATTTCAAATAACCTATTTGCCCTCAGGTGATTTGCTAGGC
>CALYOS010000002.1 GCA_945267035.1 uncultured Neisseriaceae bacterium
AGCGCACACCTAAATCAATAATTTTACCCTGCTCCAGTTCTTTTTTTTGCTTATCCTCCCCTTTTTGAATCACCGCCCAGCCTACGGAAGCAATACCGATATCCAAACCAATAATCATTTTTGTCATTTTTATAATTCCTCTGTATATAAGGTTAACAACGAGTGATGTAAAACATCACTTTTGCTAAGGGATTGCATTTACATGACAGAATAAACAATTGTAAATCTTTTGTAAATAGTGCAAATATAATATAAATTATGCTATAATTTTTGCGATTTGTAGCTAGCCGGGGTGAGAGCCGTTACTACAATAAGTTTAAAAAACGTACCCAACAAACCCCTGAATAACTATTCAGGGGTTTGTTCCATTCGCTCTTCTATTAATGATCATTTTTGCTCTTCAAATCGCTTCTATATTCAAAGAAATTTAATTGTTTTTTTTCGGATATATATCTCGAAAATTGACCTCAATGTGACAGCATATAGATAATTTAAAAATATATTTCTTGCTAAATTCATTAAAAGCTCTTTGATGTAAGATTATTCAAACTTTTATCGTTGAATAGATACTACAAGTGTTTTCACTAGCTGAATATCGATAGCTTTTATATTCATGCTAAATGGGATTGAAAACCCTGCAAAAACAACCAACAATATACAAAAATGGTTTTTTTTCATTAAGCGTTCTCCAAACTATAGTTGAATAACATTTTTAAGTCTCCTTTGAATAAAATTGATTCTATAATTAGCTTAATTTTTTTTACCATTTTGAAATAATCCCTTCGTAGCGTTAATTAATGTAACAAATTGTAATTCTCTCAATTTATTTAGTCAAACATTATTTTGTTGATGGGGAAACTTTATTATTTATCTCAATGGTTGTTTGAGTTATCTAAATAAAAAAGATAATTGTGGTCTGGTATGAATAGAGCAATATTATGCAAATAAGTAAGCCTTTTTGCGCTCAGATTACTTATTTGCGCACCAATCTTATTAAAGTAGTTTATTTTTCTTGCTGATAATAAATTTTATAATATTTTCGCCCTTTTTCATCCAGACCTTTCTCAATCATATCTTTTCCGCCATGGATATAAATATGGAAATTTTTGTCCAGTTTAATGATGCTTTTAAAGTATTTCTGCTGTTTTTTCACTGCTTTTGCTGAGATATCAAACTGATTTAACGGCTCAAGTTGATTTTCCTGCATATAATTTTGGCTGAAATCCTGATATTGTTGAATTAAATCCTCTTCGGCAAAGACTTGCTGCTCGAAATCGTTCGCATTAAATTGTTGATGGTTTCTAAAATAATCAACTGACCGGTTGAGTAATGCCACCTTTTCAGATTTAGTGGCTTCATCCTTTGCATCCAAAGTTTGGGCAATGAATTGCTTGGTGGTTTCCATAATTTGGGTGGTTTGATGATAGTCATTATTGATGGGTTTGATACTTAAAAACTCATCTGTCCAATATTTAGCTTCATTATTTTTATTGGTATTATCAACGATGGCAACAAGGTAGCCTTGTTCTCGGTTTAGGTTAAAAATAAGACAACCTTTATCCAGCTTTTGAATACTTAGTCCTTCGATATCGGCCAGTTTATAACCGGACTGGGTATCTTCAACTTTAAGTATTTTTTGTTTGTTTTCGGATTTAAAAAAACCGATACCATCTACGGTCTCTTCTCCAATATGGCAATGTTTGAGAGAAAACACGCCAAGTTCTCCAGTTTTTATTTGTGGATGGTTACTTATTTCATATAAATATTGGGCAATGTTTTGCGACTGGGTGACAAAGCTTTCCATGTCTTGATGGTCAAACATGGTAGTGAGGAGGGTATAAATGGGATTGAGTTCGAGACTCGGAAAATAATGAAACTGATACAGCTGATCGAATTTAAAATTTGTGACCATCAGTTTAGTGAGTATTTCGCTGATGTTATCGTGGTTACACAGCTCATTACCTAGATGAACGCCATCTTCATTGCTTTTGTTGCCAATATGATGAATAATTAATCGATCAAGTGTACCTAATTCAATTTTTTGCATAATCTTCGATGTTCTTTGGTGTGGACTCAAATTTGTCTATTTTGCCTAATTCTTTTGTATAAGATCAATTCAAGTTAGCTGATTTTTGATCTTCATTTTTCTGAATTTCAGAAAGATTAACTAAATCATGTACTTTCCCTTCTGGTGTTAAAATAAGTTGTAAATCACTAATAATAAGACTTAATTGTTTTCGCAATACTTTCTCACTATCAGACATACAAGTACTCCAATATTGGTTTCTGAAGGTTTCCCAATGAACTTTATTAAACTCTTGAACTGGTTCCAGAGAATAAAGCATAATGTAAGATCTATCCTCACGTTCCTCTTTTCCATTTACCTGTGTATATTCTTCTTGCAAAAAAGAATAAAATTGCTGAGTCCTCTGAGAACTATTATGAGTGGAAACTAATGGAGAAATCATTTGATTTTTTTTATTATTTTAAAATTTAGTAGGGGGTAATCCATAAATAATAATTTTACCCAACACAAGTCATACCAGCAAATACCCATGTACCTTGATCATAAAAAAACCAATACAATTTACTCGAATCCAACTCACTACTATTTATTGGGACAGCAATAGAAATAACGTTTTTATACTTTTCATTATCTCCCAAAGGCTTTAATTCGGATTGTTCTAAATACAGATATAAATTGTCATCTATTTTTAAGTTCTCTATTAAATCCTCAAAATCTTTATCAAATATTTTATTAAACCCCTTTATAATATCTGTTTGATTTATTATTTTATCTTCACTTTTATTGAGATAAAAATGTATACAATCCCCAAATATCTCTTTATCAATATATTTAGTTTTTTTTGTAACTAATAAATCTTTAATATCTCGTTTTAATTGATGAACTAATACAGTTGAATCAATAATCTGAACCGGATTCTCAATAGATTGTTGAGGTCTTTTTTGTTTATCATTTTCTAAAACTGTATTTGAAGTACATGATAAGATAATACTACCTAATAGAATCACCTTCAGTAGCTGTTGCATTTTCATACTCATAATAATCTTGTATGCCTTTATTAAATATATATTCTTTAGGTACAACGTAACCTAAATGATCTAAACGAGTCCCTGCTTTTGTAGTATGGACATATTTTTTACCAACTTTATTAAACTTATAACTATTTTTTTGAACTTTATTATCCTGATTCCCACCTAGGCCTATAATAGTAAACCCATCAGATTCAACGGTATAATTAACAACAAAAGTAGCGTGTCCTTCATGAGAATTTTGTTTTTTTATGATGAGAATAGCTCCATAAGGAGGCTTTTCACTAGAAGGTATTATAGTAGATCCTGGATATCTTTGACGGTTAACAAAATTAATTGCTAATGCCGGATTATTAATATTTGAATTTTTAGGAATAAAAGAATAATTTGTATTTTTCACCTTATTCGTCTCTACAAGAGCCCAATTAGCAAAACTGGAGCACCAAGCTGTTTTAATAGGATCCAATTTTTGACCAGCCCCATCTGAATAGTATTCTTTTACTCTGTTATATCCATATGACATATCTCTCTCATTCACACCTTCTTCTTTATGAACAATTTCCATCCAAGGAGCTACTATTATATTAAATTTAACTTCAAATTTTTCTTTATCACCTGTTAAATAATCATCATATAGTGCTTTATCAATGGCATCATATCTACCTGAGAGAGAATATCTAAAAGTAACTGCTAAAGAAGATGTTTCTTTTACTTTTGCCCTAATTGTTAAATAAGTTGCTTTAGTTTTAATTTTAGAATATTTTGTCTGTAACTCTTCAAAATCTGTATCACTTTTGGGACGTAGCTCTATTTCCTGTACATAAGTTATAGAACCATCAATAGAAAATTCTATTTCTGTTTCTTCATTTCCATTTACTAAAAAGGGAACAGCTTTACCATTGTAAGTCAAAACATCAGATTTTTCCCAAATTGATATACTCAATTTTCCCTTTCTGGGTTTACCATAACATTTTATAATTAAGTAAACTTTATCTCCTAATCCAGCCTTATTTATCCTGATATATCCATTATAACCTTTTTCAGGACTTTTCGCTTTACGGGCAAAATAAGCATCAACTACATCAACCGAATAGTTTGATTGATGGGGTATATCATATACTATTTGGTTAGGATTTACCGTATATGAGTCAGATAGTGATTTATCCGGCAATTTATTTTCTTCCGGTGGTAAAGGTTTTGTTTCTGTTGCTGTAGTTGTAGACATTTTAAAATTAAATTTTAATTTTTATCATTTTTTTCCAATACAATATCCAAAGAAACATCTTTACTTATTTTTTGGATTATTCTTACCTCTTCTCTATACTCGGATTTCCCAACTTCCATATCAATCTGTGCACTTAATGGAAATTCTGTTGAAAAAAAACCATTGTTATCAGTTGTTAGAGTAATTGTGTCTTTGCCTAAATATTCATCATAATTTTTTTTACCACTATTTGAAGTGTATCTCCAATTAGTGATCTTTATTGTTACATCTTGTAATGCTGTATTACTGTTTTTATCATGAACATATCCCTGTAAATGAACATCTTTAACATCTGTCTGACTCCGGAAATATATAACCAGATATATGATGACTGCAACAACTCCCACAGCCAAAAGTACCAATAACCATTTCATCATAATTTTCATATTATCATTTTAATATATTTGTTAGTTTCGATTATGAGAAGACAATCTTTTTAGCATAATAAAACTTTTCATAACCAACTCAACACGTTCTTTTACTATATCCTGAATATTTCCATGTGTTACCCCATTTTCACGGATAAGGTAATTATATACTGTAGCTTTTCCCTCAGATGTATGTGGGTAACCTCTTGAACCCGGGGAATTAGAAGAATCACTGTTTGAAGAATCACTCTCAGAAGAGCTACCGTTGGAAGAACTACCGTTAGAAGAACTACTGCCTTTTTTTGAACTTCCAGATATTTTCCCACTTCCACTTGAAGTTCCGGAAGAATTATCCTGGCAATAATTATTACATACTTTTACATTTTATGCAGCCTAGAAGGTTTTATTATAAATGCTGTAGCTAAACATGATTGTTTTGGTTTTTAGGCTTGGGAATGTTCGCTAATATTTGATTAAGATGATTTATGTTAATCAAACTCTAAAATTATTGGTTATACTGCGGTCTAAGTTTGTTCACACTCTGTTTGTGTTAATTCAAGTCATTATTCGTCATTTATAATGTTGTTTATTTTTTCTTTATAAGGATTGTTATGCCTACCTTGTTGCCCATTACCAGTATTGCTGAACGTTGCGGTATTCCTGAAGAGTTTTTAATTCCTTATGGGAAGGACGTGGCAAAGGTTGATTTGCGCGTGATTCAGCCTCATAGCCAGCAAGGTAAGTTGGTGCTGGTATCCGCCATTACGCCCACTCCTTTAGGTGAAGGCAAAACGGTGACTACGATTGGTTTAAGTCAAGGATTAAATCATATCGGTCAGAAGGCAATTGCTTGTATTCGTCAGCCCAGTTTAGGGCCGGTATTTGGGGTAAAAGGGGGTGCTGCGGGAGGTGGTCAGGCACAGGTTTTACCGATGGAAAAGTTAAATTTGCATTTAACCGGCGATATTCACGCGATTACGGCAGCACATGATCTGGCTTCGGCTGCACTAGATGCGCGCCTGTATCATGAGGAACACTTGGGGGAAAAATTTACGCAACAAACTAATTTGCCACGGCTGAATATTGATAAAAACCGCATTGTCTGGAAACGGGTGATTGACCATAATGACCGCGCTCTGCGCCGAATTAATGTTGGTGTAGGTGGCGGGGTCAATGGGGTGGAACGCGAAGACGGTTTTGAGATTTCTGCCGCTTCTGAATTGATGGCCATTTTGGCTTTGGCCACTAGTCTAGAAGATATGCGTGCACGCATTGGTCGAATTATTCTGGCTTATGATATGGCTGGTGAGCCGATTACGGCCGAAAAATTAGAAGTAGCAGGCGCGATGACGGTGCTGTTAAAAGAGGCAATCAATCCTAATCTGATGCAGACGGCAGAACAAACACCGGTGCTTATTCATGCCGGTCCTTTTGCCAATATTGCTCATGGTAATTCGTCTGTATTAGCTGATAAGGTTGGCTTACAGCTGGCTGATTATGTGGTGACTGAGGCTGGTTTCGGCTCGGATATGGGCATGGAGAAATTTTTTAATATTAAGTATCGTCAAACTGGTGTTGCGCCATCTTGTGTGGTTCTGGTGGCAACGGTACGCAGTTTGAAGTCCAACAGTGGACGTTTCAATATTAAGCCTGGGCAGGCTTTACCACAGGAAGTAACAGAATGTAATGTTGAATTGCTGGCAGAAGGTAGTGCTAATCTGGGCTGGCATATTCAGAATGCGAAAAGTTATGGCTTGCCGGTGATTGTGGCGATTAATCGTTTCCCTTATGATCATCAAGAGGAGCTGGATTTTGTGCAGCAATACGCTTTGCAGCATGGCGCTTTCGCCTGTGAAGTCAGTGATGCATTCACTCAAGGTGGAGCAGGAACGCAATTACTGGCGCAACATGTTGTTACAGCATGCGCAGAGCAACATGAGGTGGTACTGCCCTATGATGACCAGATGTCATTAGCGGATAAGATTCAGACGATGGCCAAAAAATACGGTGCCCGTCAGGCTAATTTATCGGAACTGGCTTTGCACAATATTGAAGAAATTAAGCAATTGCATCTGGATCATTTACCGCTATGCATGGTGAAAACACCCATGTCGATTAGTGCTGATCCCAATTTAAAGAATGTACCAACTAATTTTGATGTTGAGGTATCACGGATTCAGGTCTCTGCTGGTGCTGGTTTTATTCGGGTTTATACCGGCAATGTGATGACGATGCCGGGTCTGGGCACCTTGCCAGCATATCGTGAAATTGATATTGATGCTGACGGTACGATTCATGGGCTGCATTGATTTTCTGGATTAGAAGTTAAATAGGATGCTCGACGCCATAACAGGATTTGCTGTTATGGCGTTTTTGCTGGTTATGTGCAGCAGATGATGTTCGATGTGATGACTGGTGCGTTAATGCTGGCGTGTTGGAGGCTTATATAGGCAGAATAGAGAATATGCATTATAATTATATTGATATTGGATATTTTGTCTCTCTATTGTGCGTGTCAATGCTTTATCACTATGACTAGATTTATTTGAGCAGGTGCGAATCAAGCTGTGTTTGCTTGTAGACGCACCTGTTTGTATTGCAGCAGTTAATTTAATGGTTGCAATAAGGCATCAAATGCATCGATAAATTGTTGAATGCCTTCTTGCTGCAAACGCTCGGCTAACGATTCGAGATTGATGCCGAGTTGTTCGATTTCTATTAGATTACTTTTTGCCTGCGCCAGATTTTCGCTGATGGTGGCAGCAACTTGACCATGTTGCATAAATGCATTCAAGGTATGGGTTGGCACGGTGTTGATGGTATGTGATCCGATGACGTTTTCAATATAAAGGACGTCGGAATATTGTGGATTTTTGGTCGCAGTTGAAGCCCACAATAAACGCACAGGTGCAGCCTGTTGCACGCTCAGGTTTTTGAATTCGCGACTTTGGGTAAATTCTTGCCATTCTGCATAAGCGGTTTTGGCTAAAGCGAGCGCGGTTTTACCTTGCAATGCAGCAGGCAGTAGCTTGTCTAGTGCGTTATCGATACGTGACAGAAAAAAGCTGGCTACAACTTGGATCCGATCAACCGGTAGATTTTGAGCCAATCGTTGTCTGATACCAGCTGCGTGCGCCTGATAAGCTTTTTGAACCTGTTTTTTGGAAAATAATAAGGTTAGATTCACATTGACACCCTGCGCAACCAGTGTTGTCAGTGCGGCTAAGCCGCTATCGGTAGCTGGCACTTTAATCATGGCATTAGGGCGATTTAAGGTCTGCCATAAGCGTAATGCCTCGGTAATGGTTGCGGCGGTATCATCAGCCAAATCAGGTGCCACTTCCAGACTCACCAAGCCTGCGGTACCGTTAGTCTGTTGATATAAGGGTAAACAAACATCACAGGCTGCCTGCACATCTGCAACGGCAAGTTGTTCATAGCGTTGTTTGGGAGAAAGTGGCTGTTGTTTTAATTGGGCTACATCTTCTGCATACAGGCTGTCACCGGCAAAAGCTTTCTGGAAAATAGCCGGATTGGAGGTCACGCCACTGATGCCCTCTTCCAGCATTCGAGCCAGCTCCCCTGATTGTATTAATGATCTGGATAGGTTATCGAGCCAGATTTGTTGCCCTAGTTGGTTAACTGCGGATATGACAGCCATTTTATTTCCTTTTATGGGTGCTGATTCAGACGGGTATCCTGTCAATTCAGCATTCTGTGTGATCAATGGAGTATTGGTTGTTTACTCTAACGATACTGTCTGCATTTGACAAGTTTTTCAAGTGAACAAAACGCTTTTACAGGGTATAACTTTTACAGGGTATAATTAGCAGCATTAAGTTGAATTTTTATCTGAATCTTTTTGATACTGATGTTTTTATGAATGCACGCGAAAATTATTTGCTTTGGGGCAAGGAAGTATTTGCTATTGAGGAACAGGCGATACGTCAGGTAGGCGCCAGTCTGGATAAGCATTTTACGGATGCTGTTGCCACGATTTTGGATTGTCGCGGGCGAGTGATCATTACAGGGATGGGTAAAAGTGGTCATATCGGACGCAAAATTGCAGCTTCGATGGCCTCAACTGGCACACCGGCCTATTTTGTTCATCCTGCTGAAGCTGGTCATGGTGATTTAGGCATGATAGTGGACGGTGATGTGGTGATTGCATTATCCAATTCCGGCGAAAGTGATGAAATTCTGGCGATTATGCCCGCGATTAAGCGCAAAAATGTGCAATTGATTTGCATCACTGGTAATCCTGAATCCACGATGGCAAAACATGCTGATGTTCATCTGTGTGCGCATGTATCGCAAGAAGCTTGCCCGCTGGGACTGGCGCCAACATCGAGCACAACTGCGGTGATGGTGCTGGGAGATGCTCTAACTGTGGCTTTATTGCGTGCGCGTCAGTTTACTCCTGAGGATTTTGCGCTGAGTCATCCCGCTGGAAGTTTGGGCAAACGTTTATTATTGACGGTTGCTGATGTGATGCATAGCGGAGAGAATATGCCATTGGTGCAAACTCAGACGCTGCTGAAGCAGGCCATTGTGATCATGAGTGAAAAGGGATTGGGCATGTTGCTGGTGGCTGATGAAGATAACCGCTTATGTGGATTGTTCACGGATGGTGATTTACGCCGATTATTCCAAAATAATCATCAATTGGATGATGTGGTGATGGCGGACGTGATGCACCCTAACCCGAAAACCATCACGGCAGAAAAAATGGCTACAGAAGCGTTAAAGTTGATGCAAGCCAATAAAGTCAATGGTTTGGCGGTAATTGATCAGCACCAGCATCCGATTGGTGCAATCAATATGCATGATTTATTGCAAGCACGTATTGTTTAAACCTAATCTACCCCAATTTAAGGATTAATGATGACTTTAATTGCCTCTTCTACTGTTTTGAAAGCTGCACAACAAGTCAAATTGTTTATTATGGATGTAGACGGCGTGCTCACAGACGGTCGGATTTTCATCCGCGATAATGGTGAAGAAATTAAGTCATTCCACACTCTGGACGGACATGGGCTGAAGATGTTGCATAAACATGGGATACAAACTGCGATTATCACTGGGCGTGATGCGCCATCGGTGGGTATCCGCGTTCAGCAATTAGGTATTCACCACTATTTTAAGGGGATTGCCGATAAACGCAGCTGTTACCAGCAATTGTTGGCAAAACTGGGTTTAGAAGAGCAACACTGTGCTTATATTGGTGATGACGTGGTGGATTTACCCGTCATGAAGCATTGTGCGCTGGCGGTGGCGGTGGCTAACGCTCATCCACTGGTGCTAAAGAATGCTGACTATATTACTCAGGCGTCAGGGGGCAATGGTGCTGTACGCGAGGTATGCGATATGTTGCTCGATGCACAGGGCTATTTGGAAGCTGATCTGGCGGAGTATTTGGTATGAGTGTGATTCATGCCCGCAGTAATTGGCTGTTTCCTCTGGTACTGGCCATTGGACTGGGTGGGATCAGTTTTTGGCTGGATCGTATCACTGAGGTGAAAACGGTAGAAATCCCATTGAACCCGAAGGAACCAAAGTATCAAATAGATGTTATTTCAGGTGAGCGCTTCAACCAAGATGGACAGCTAAGTGAAACCATTAAGGCACAAGCAGCACGCCAATATCCGCAACAATCGATTATTTTCATTGATAAACTTGATATGCATCTTTATAAAAATGGTCAGGATCTTTATCACATCACTGCAAATAAGGCGCAATATTTTACGGATAGTCGTAAAATTGATTTGATCGATGATGTATCCTGGCATAAAAATGCGGTTGGTCAGGAACCAGAAGGTCAGTTGAATACCAGTATTTTACATATTGATACGCAAACTCAATCGGCCGTAACGGATGCACCAGTAAAATATCAGTATGGCTTATCACAAGGTACTTCAGTAGGTTTTGAATACGATAAACAGCGCGGTTTCTTGAATTTACCCGCTCGCGTAAAGGCAATTATTTATGATCCGCAAAAACCATAAGAAAATCTTAGCAACACTTTGTTTGTTGATGAGCAGTCTACAAGTATGGGCATTAGAAAGTGATCGGCATCAACCTATAGAAATTGAAGCTGATCAAGGGTCGCTGGATAAACAGAATCAGACTACGGTTTTTACTGGTAATGTTAAAATGCGCCAAGGAACGATGTATATGAATGCCTCTAAGATTACAGCGCATAAGGATAATGCGGGCAATCAAACGATTATTGCTATTGGAAATCCAGCCACTTTCGGTCAACAGTTGGAAAAAGAAGGCAAAGTATTTGGCAAAGGTAACAATGTACATTATGAAAGCCAGACCGGAATTGTGACCATAACGGGTAATGCACAGGTTAATCGAGGTGGCGACATGGCTCGTGGCGCGGTCATTGTCTATAACACCAATACTGAGGTTTATACCGTCAATGCAGCCAAACAAGGCCGAGTACAAGTCATTATTCAACCGCAATCGAAAAAGAAATAAACCTGACTATGAATGCAACTTCTACTACTGAATCAACCAGCAGCCGACTATGCGTTAGTGGCTTAAAAAAAAGTTTCAAACAACGTCAGGTAGTCAATAATGTTGCCTTAGAGGTCAACAGTGGCGAAGTGATTGGTTTATTAGGACCAAATGGTGCTGGTAAAACCACCAGTTTTTATATGATTGTTGGTCTGATTGCTGCCGATGGAGGCAGTATTACGCTTGACGGACAGGAAATTAGTCATCGTCCGATTTATGAGCGCGCCCGACTGGGTTTAGGCTATTTGCCTCAGGAAGCCTCAATTTTCCGCAAGATGACGGTGGCACAGAATATCAATGCTATTTTAGAAATCAGTTATCCCCGGCAAAAACGAGCAGAACAACTGGAAATGTTGTTGGCTGACCTGCATATTGAACATTTACGTAATAATAAAGCGCTTTCTCTTTCTGGCGGTGAGCGTCGCCGGGTAGAAATTGCTCGAGTATTAGCCAGAAATCCACGTTTTATTTTGTTAGATGAGCCTTTCGCCGGTGTCGATCCGATAGCTCTAATCGATATTCAAAATCTGATTGCATTTTTAAAGCAACGTGGCATCGGAACACTTATCACAGACCACAATGTACGTGAAACATTAAGAATTTGCGATCGCGCTTACATTATTAATCAAGGCAGTGTACTGGCTGCCGGCGTTCCAGCAGAATTGGTGAATAATGAAGAAGTCCGCGCGGTTTATTTGGGAGAACATTTTGAATATTAATTGCCTATGCAAAAGCCAGTATCGCAACTAAAATTAAAACTCAATCAGCAATTAAGTCAGAAACTTCAACAATCTTTGCATGTTTTGCAGCT
The DNA here is from genome assembly GCA_945267035.1 of uncultured Neisseriaceae bacterium. Taxonomy (GTDB): domain Bacteria; phylum Pseudomonadota; class Gammaproteobacteria; order Burkholderiales; family Neisseriaceae; genus Snodgrassella. The sequence continues at coordinate 12,023 of CALYOS010000002.1, forward strand.
ATCTACACTAGAATTGCAGGAGCTGGTTTCTGGCTGGCTAGCCGATAATCCTTTTTTAGAGGAAATAGACAGTTTTAGTGATGATGAACCAGTGTTGGCACAATACGTTCAGCCACCGCAAACGGGTCGGAATCATGACAATATCGAGGCATGGGAAACGCTGCCAGATGATCCTGACATGTACGCCCAATTGCATCAGCAAGTGTGCCATTACAATTTAGACGAATCTACAGCAACATTGGTTCATTTTCTGATCGATAATTTAACTGAACAAGGCTATCTTAGTTGTAGCCTGATTGATTTGGTTGAAAATACCCCACTTGAGTGGCAACTGGATGAAGCTGAATTAGCTCATGCTTTGAGTATTTTGCAGCAATTCGAACCTAGTGGCGTTGGTGCTCGTGATTTGAAAGAATCTTTGTTATTGCAATTAGATCACCTCAATCATGATACTGATGAGCAAGTTCTCGCCTGCTCCCGTCGCTTAATTGATCAACACTTTGGGCAATGGCTAAGTACACATCAACTTAATCAATTGTACCGGCAGTTACCTCAATTTTCTGCGGCAACTATCGATAATGCCTGCCAGCTCATCTGTCGTCTTAATCCCTATCCATGTTATGGTATGAACGATGGCAATACCAGTTTGGCGATACAACCGGATATGGAAGTTTACCTTGACCGCAGTGGTCAATGGCAAATGCGTATTTTAAAAAAAGCTTTTCCTCAGATACGTATCGAAAATACATTTGCACAATGGTTACAGCAACAGGATAATGAAATTGACCCGTTGTGTAAAAACAAGTTGCAGGAAGCACATACTTATATTAATAGTCTGGAGATGCGCAAAAATACTTTACAACGGCTTGGTGAATGGATTTTACAACAGCAGCAGGATTTTTTTTCCTTCGGTGCGCTGGCTCTTAATCCGTTAACCATTAAAGCCACCGCACAGGCATTGGGTTTAGCTGAAAGCACGATTTCTCGTGCAATTAATCAGAAATACTTGACCTGCCCACAAGGTATTTTCCCATTGCGTTATTTTTTCAGTCTCGCGATAGCCAGCAGTGATCAAAATTCCAGCGGTAACAGCCAAACTGCAGTGAAGTCATTATTACAAAGTTTAATCAATCAGGAAGATCCGCAACATCCTTACTCTGATGCGCATTTGGTTGAGCAATTAGCTAAACAAGGCATTAACCTTGCCAGACGTACGGTAGCAAAATATCGTGAGTCCTTGAAAATTGCCCCGGCGCACCAACGTAAATTACTACATGAAAGTCGTTAGATATAATAAAATTTTTTCTGGTCTGGTAAAGACTATCAACAAGGAGATGTGGTATGAACTTGAAATTTATAGGATTAAATCTTGATGTTACAACAGCATTAAAAGACTATACCACCAGTAAACTTGAGCGAATTATTCGCCATACTGATCAGATGATTAATGCATCCGTCACATTCTCTGTGGAAAAAATACACAAAAAAGTAGAGATCAATTTGCATCTGGCAGGTAAGGATATCCATATATTGTGTAGCGATAACGATATGTATGCAGCCATTGATGGATTGATGGCGAAGTTAGATCGAGCGGTCATCAAACATAAAGAAAAAAAGCAGCATACTCGTGAAGTACCCACTCTGCAGCCTGAAAACATCAGTTGAGGAATGGAGAAAATTCATTTAGGTAAATTGTTAAATAGCAAATAATGTTAATTAATCCACCAATATACGCTTTTTCTGCTAAAGAGATTTAACAGTAATATCATTTATTATGGTTATTACATCTTGTCTGTCACCAGTTTTAGTTGGTACAGCCATTTAGGTGATTAACACGATATATTTATTGCGCTTAGAAAGGTTTATCATGAAAGCGAGCATTAAAAAAATGGTATTTTTGTTTGCCTTGGCTTCTGCATTATCTGCCTGCGCTGATATGACACCTGCACAACGTCATACCGCGACAGGTGCAGTACTTGGTGGTGTAACTGGCAATCTGATTGGTGGTGACACTGGTGCTACCTTAGGTGGTGCTGCTTTAGGTGGTGTGATTGGTAGTCAGATCAAATAATTTGCATTCTACAGCTTCAATAAAAGCCTGCTGATATCAGCAGGCTTTTTTAGAATGAATCGATTTACTCTGTTTCTGGTGGAATGATTTTGCTTATACGTACTCGTTCCAGTCGTCGCCCGTCTTTAAGTAACACTTCAAAGCGATAACCAGCAAAATCAATGCTATCACCCTCGTTCGGTATGTCTTCCATCTCTTCCATAATCAACCCAGCCACGGTGTGATATTCGGCATTTTCCGGTAAAGGTGGTAAATGTAGCTGTTGAGCCAACACAGCATATTCTAAACTGCCATCCACTGTCACGCTGTTGTCAGCATTGCGCTGGATACTGGGCGCTTCAGTACGTTCATATTCTTCGGGGAAATCGCCGGCTATGGTTTCCAGAAGGTCTTTCATGGTGACCAAACCTAAAACCGCACCAAACTCATCTACCACCAATGCTATATCAGCACTGCTGGAGCGAAACAATTCCATCGCATCTAAGACAGTACTGCTGTCCGGCAAAACCAAAGGTTGACGCAGAGCCTGTAGAATATTTAATTGCTGTTGATGCAATAGCTGGTTTAATAAATCTTTTTTGTTGATAAAACCAAGTGGTTCGTCAATACCGGCCTTCCCCACTACGATTAAGCGTGAATAAGGTGTGGCTTGTAGTTGTTCATGCTGTTGTTCACGTGACTGAGAAATGTCCAATCTTTCAATATCACTGCGTGGAGTCATGACTCCTGGAATCGGTCGTTCAGCCAGCGTTAACACGCTGCGAATCATGGATTTTTCATTTTCTTCAAAATGTTCATCATCATCGCTTTGTAATCCGCCTTTAGCCAATTCTTTTTCTCGTAAGCCCATCATCCCGAGCACGCTATCGGCTGTTCTGTAGCGCCACGAACGACCAATCATGTCGTTGCGCCGCGTATTGCGGGTGGAGATTTGATTGAATATTTCTATCAAGATAGAGAAGGCGATGGCGGCATACAAATACCCTTTGGGTATTTCAAAGTGTAAACCTTCGGCAATCAAGCTAAAACCGATCATGAGCAAAAAGCCCAGACACAACATGACTACTGTCGGATGACGATTGATAAATTCAGTGAGAGGTCCGCTGGCCCAGATCATCATCGCCATAGCAATGATGACAGCAATCATCGCTACGGTAATATGTTGAACCATGGCAACGGCTGTAATAACCGAATCAAGGGAAAATACGGCATCAAGTACAATAATCTGTAAGACCACGCTCCAGAAACTGGTGTATACCGTTACATTGGTCACAGAGGCCATAGCGGTATGACCTTCGAGTCGTTCGTGCAACTCAGTAGTGGCTTTATATAGCAGAAACATACCACCGAACAACATGATCAGATCTTTGACCGAAATACCATAGCCACTGATGTGTGCAAAAGGTTTGGTGAGCGTCACAATCAGTGACATCGTTGCCAACATGATGATGCGTATAATCACAGCCAAACATAACCCAGTTATGCGCGCCTGCGCTCGTTTTTTTGGGCTAGCTTTATTGGCAAGAATGGCAACAAATACCAGATTATCGACACCAAGGACTATTTCCAGAATAACCAGCGTGGTCAGTCCTATCCAAGTGGTCGGTTCCCCCAACCAACTAAAATCCATTTTAATTTCCTATCTACAAAACGAGAACAGGCAGCCTGCTCTATAAACAGGCTGCCTTAAATTCAGAAAAAAAACACGTCTACATATAATTGACTACTCGAGACACCGTCTTCCATCTGAAAAAATCCTCAAAGTTAATTACTTTTATGGTTTAAGTTTAACATTCTGTTCTAAAAAATCAAGCACGATTACCCATCTCGCAGTAAATTGGTTATGGCAAAAACTCATGTAAACTGCAAATCATGGTATTCTATTGCTATTAATTAGTCTGATATGTCGTTATTCATGAATCTGTTTCATCATGCTCGGTTTTATACCACCGTTAATCACCTGAAAGATCTGCCTGCTACTTCAGCTGAAATCGCTTTTGTTGGTCGCAGTAACGCCGGCAAGTCCAGCGCAATCAATACTTTAACCAATCATACCCGCTTAGCTTATGTCTCAAAAACACCTGGACGCACTCAGCACATCAATTTTTTTGAACTGGCAAATGGGCAATTTATGGTGGATTTACCCGGTTATGGTTATGCTCAGGTCCCCGAAGCGGTTCGTCAACATTGGGTTACACTTTTAGGTAACTATTTGCAAACCCGTTCGCAACTGATCGGTTTGATTCTGATTATGGATATCCGCCATCCACTTAAAGAGTTGGATAAAAGAATGCTGGATTTTTTTGCTGTAACGAAACAGCCAGTGCATATTCTATTGTCTAAGGCGGATAAACTGTCCAAAAACGAGCAGATTAAAACGCTGGCTCAGGTCAAAAAATTGCTTCAACCTTATGTTGCCCGTCAGCAAGTGACGGTGCAATTGTTTTCAAGCCTGAAAAAACAAGGGATAGATGAAGTGAACCAAATTGTTTCTGAATGGTTTAATCAGCACGCCATACAGATTAAAGATAACGATGAAACTTCACTGAATTAATCTATCCGCTCCTCGCCTTGTTTAGTGGTGTTTTCACAACTGGCTTAACTCATTAACACATGGGTAGACAAAAAAGATTAGCTGTTAATTCGCTGAAATTGAATAAAATTAGTTAACGGGATATGAATTGTATGAGGGTAATCCTTATTTTATAAGGATCATCGATAGGTTTATCGAAATGTTATCAATAGCTAAATGAAGAATAGTTTAATTTCAAAATATTTAAACTATTCTTTTTTTTCGCTCAATTTCAACTACCTTTTTGGATACCATAAAGATCCTTATCCTCAGTTTGCTAATTTTCGCTATTAAACTAAACAGTTCTTATTCATAATTATTGTTTATTTCACTGCTCTTCACTGAAGATAAGTTGAAAAACCCAATAAATTAATTGATTTTGTAAAGTAAAATATTTAACCGGATGAATATGACTATCTAATCATCCGGTTAAGCATAGAACCATTTAAGGATTAAATTTTCTGGCGAATCTTATTTTTACTTGGCGTAAATTTAGGCAACAGAAAATGCATGATCAATCCATTAGGTTGCAAATTTTCCGCTAATATTCGACCATGATGCCGATCCATAATATGCTTAGCCAAAGCCAGACCTAAGCCAGTTCCGGGTTTATTGGCACTGCTATCAGCTCGATAAAAAGCGGTAAATATATGCGGAAGTTGATTCTCAGCCACGCCAGGACCATTATCTGAAACATCTATTTGCCAATAAGACTTGCCGGCATCATACATATGCACTCTGATTCGGCTACCATTTGGACTGTAATTGATGGCATTTCGAATGACATTATCAAATGCACGATATAAATAGCTTTCATTGGCTTCAACCAAGGCATCTTCTGGAATTTCGCAATCCCAAAATAAGGTTTGCTGATGTTGCATCGCTACGGCCTGATTATCCTCGACTATCTGTTTAATCAATGGCACTAACGCCAAAGGTTCCAACGTAATGGGCAAATCAGAAGTTTCTAATCGGGATAAAGTCAGCAGCTCACCGACCAACAAATCCATACGTCCCAACTCGCTTTCCAGACGTTGCAAATGTTGTTCTTGCTTTTGCGGTTGAACATGAATTAAGCCAATAATTGCTTGCATTCGGGCCAAAGGAGAGCGCATTTCATGCGATACATGGTGAAGTAAATGACGTTCTTTCTCTACCAATTTCTGCAATTTATCCGCCATATTGTCAAACTGGACAGCAAGCGAATAAAGTTCATCACGTCGTTCAGATAATTGATGCGAAACTCGTGTTTGTAGGTTACCTTGTGCCAAACGATCCATACCACGCCATAATACTCTGATAGGCTGTGTGATGTTGTTCGCCAATATATAGGCGGTCAGTAATCCTACTACGATAATAAAACTCAAAATAATGAATTCATGCCAAACTGGCGCTATGGGTAGTCCAGGAATAAAAAACGGGCTTGGCGGTCTGGGTGTGCGTTCATAATTCCAACCACGAATCATAAACAGATATTCTTCGCCTAAAGTACTGTAAGCGATCCTGACTAATTTTGAATTGGGATTTGACTGGGCAAATTTGCGCGCTTTCTCAATTTCATCTGGATCAATTGGCCGACCTAATACATCGTTTTTATTATCTAATGCAATGACATATAAGTTTTCACCACCGGGATTATTTCCCCATTGCATTAATTGTTCACGTACCCCAGTATCACCATGTCGATTGAAAGCCTGCATGGTACTACTCAACAAGTTTTCTTCAAAATTACGCTGTTGTTTAAATCTGGTTTCGGCTAAGGTGTTTTGCACTAACCAAAAAGAAGAACTGGCCACAAAGATGGCACAGACAATCACAGCACAAAAAGTGGCAAAAATACGTGGGAACAGTTTCATAATTAAAACAGGCTGTTAAAAAACAGCCTGTGTATCCGTTTAATTTTTAACAAATAAATAACCTAGTCCGCGTACCGTTTGAATCAGGCTAGCATTACCTAATTTGTGCCGAATACTAGAAATATGCACGTCAATACTACGGTCAAATTTTGCTAATTTACGATCCAAAGCCTCTAGAGATAAGGTTTCTTTGCTAACAACCTGACCGGCATGGCGCATCAACACTTCAAGAAGATTGAATTCTGTACTGGTCAATTCTAAAGGTTCGTCATCGATGGTCACCTGACGTTTAGCTGGATAAAGAACCACGCCACTGGCCGCGATGCTATTCGGTATACCATTTTGGTCATTGTCATGACTTTGGTGAGTGCGACGTAAAATAGCATTAATACGAGCCAATAACTCGCGTGGCTGACATGGTTTAGGTACATAATCATCAGCACCCATTTCCAGACCAATAATCCGATCTATATCGTCACCTTTAGCAGTTAACATAATAATCGGGATTTTGCTTTGTACACGTACTGTTTTCAGTACATCCAGACCATTCATCTTCGGCATCATAGAATCCAGTACTACTACATCATACTGCCCGGACAGAATGTCCTTAACTCCAGTTTCGCCATCAGCTACACTACTCACTTCCAGCCCTTCGGCTGTTAAATACTCAGTTAACAATTCTGTCAATAAATTATCGTCATCAATCAAAAGTACACGATTCATATCATCCTCCTCAATGGAAGTATAAGGTCTGTATTCACTACAAGCTTTTTAACTCAATTTACGGTTTATATCTTAACATGTAGACAAAATTTATCTTTACATTAGAGCCGCTTTTGCTAATTTTTTCATTTAAAACCACAATGTTAAACAATAATATTGCCAATCACATACATTTGAATGAATACGGTTTTTGGCTGTTAAAACTGTCACATACCTGCTGAAAATGTGGTTTGAGCACCACAGTTTTAGGCTGTTCTTTCACTTTTCTAATTAGATCGGGCAGCGTATAAGGATAGTACTGGCTTACATGATCAAACCATTCCTTCGCCTCTCCAATCTTTTCTTCTTCCGCCAGATAAAATCCTCGTACCAACGTATTAGAATACGGTCGATACCGACCAGTTAACAGGGCCGCTTGTTTTCCTTCTGCAGGCAATTTTGGATAAACCGCATTGACCTGTTCTATAATGGCCATGTCTATGTAATAGCGCATAAAATACATACGTTTACGAAAATGCTGCATACGTATCATCTGTTCTGTGCGTGCGGAAGAATGACTCGCTCGAAGCATGATAAATTGCTGGTACAAAATCATTTGGTGAAATATGAGTAACATCGTTATTAATGCCAACATACCCCAAAATAGCTGCTTTTTTTGAGAGAAAGGCTGAAAATGAGTTTGCTGTTGTTTCTCTGATACAGGTGTTAACGCAATACATAAAACAAACACGGCGAGAAAATAGGCATACCATAAGGGGTATTCCAACATACTGTGGCAAAGTGAAACCAAAATTAGACTAACCAGCAGAATTGATGAAGGGTTAAAATCTTTACTAAAAAAAGGCCAGATGGCGTAAAAAAAACAGCCAATCACGATTAGCAAGCCAACCAATCCTGTTTCAGCCAAAAGCTGCAGAATCAAATTGTGACAATGGGTAAATAGAACCGAAGTTTCATACTCACGAAAACCCAAGGGATAGACATGCTCGATAGCAAAACCTTGATAGGAATAGCTTCCCCAGCCATAGCCAAACCAAGGTGCACTTTTAAAGATCAACCAAGCTTTGTGCCATTCCATCCGTCGACCTGACATGGCAAATCCACCTTGTTCCAGCCGAGAAGTTCCCGATTCAAAATGAATCTGCCATAACCATTGAAATAAAGGACTGAGAATAAACTGAAACAACAAAACCAAGGCAATACCTATGGCTAGCATAGTTAAAAACCGATTAGCAGTCTTGCCATTTCGCCAGCGCCAAAACAGTAGCGAAATAGCAATCAAGACCACGTAGGCAATAATAGTCCGGGATCCTATCAATCCCATAATTCCGGTAAACCACAATAGCAAAGGTATCACCAGCCAAACAGATAGCCGACGTTGATGCCACAAATAGCACAGAGCCAATACACCCCACATCAAATAATGCCCCAGATGATTGCGCTGTGCCAACTGTCCATAAATATAATGATTACCCGGACCCGGCAACACACCGGGGATAGAACCGGCTATACCAGCAAATTGTAAAGCGCAAACTATTGTCTGTAACAGCACGCCAATGAGTATGGCAAAAGCCATAATCGTTACTGCCTGAGTCTGTCCAATTCGAATGACCCAAGCTCTGGCACACCAAGCTAAAGAGGCAAAAATGATAAAAACTAATGCAGCCAAATCAGACTGACTCGTATAAGGCAACCGCATTATTCTGGCTTGCAGCATCAACAATAGAGCCAATAGCAACAATCCGACCGAAGCAACGGGTATACGCACTTTCGTTTTTTGCGTTAAGACGGTTAAACCAAACAAGGCAACCGCAAAAAATAAGCTTCCGGCATCCAGATAAAAACTGGACAAAGTACCAGTACGCCAACTGGACATGAAAGGCACAATACAGATAGCCAACATCCCTACCCACCAAATCAGCTGCGCTGATAATCGGGGCGAATTCAAGTGCGAATCCAACTTATGCTGATGCATATATTCTCCAACAGACATGGTTCTAAAATAAGACTAAACCATCACAAACAGGCTGCCCGAATGCATTCAGACAGCCTGAGAAAGTGTTAAGTCAATATAACAATTGATTTTTATTCCGACTTTACAGCAAGAGAAGAGCGCTGTTTATTATTCTTACCCAGACAACGGCATGCAATAATCCCGATTTCATACAGAAAAATCAGAGGCAGTGCCATTAACGTTTGCGATAAAACATCGGGTGGTGTTACCACTGCTGCAACCACAAAAGCACCCACAATGACATAAGAGCGAACTCGCTGCAGTTGCGCCACTGAAACGACACCCATGCGATTTAATAAAATAACCACCACAGGCACCTCAAACGTTACCCCAAAAGCCACAAACATCCCCATCACGAATGACAAATATTTATCAATATCTGTAGCCATGACAACACCGGCCGGCGTGATGCCTGTTAAAAATTTAAAAATTATTGGAAATACAATAAAGTAGGCAAAGGTCATTCCCAATGCAAACAAAATAACACTGGCAGTCAGCAACGGCAAAATCAACCGTTTTTCATGTCGGTATAACCCTGGGGCAACAAATGCCCAGATCTGAAATAAACTATGAGGCAAAGTTAGGATAAAAGAAGCCATCAAAGTCACTTTAATTGGCACAAAAAAAGGCGCAATCACCTCGGTAGCAATCATTTTATTACCAGCTGGCAAATTAACCAGTAAAGGCTCAGCAATAAAAGTATAAATTTTTTGCGCAAAAGGAACCATGAACACGAAGCAAAGCAGCCAAACTCCTAATAACCAAAGCAAACGACGGCGTAATTCCAACAAATGTTCAATAAAAGAAACTTCAGCATTTTGATCTAGCGACATAACAACATTACCCATCAACACCCATCAATGACGGCGTACACGCAACTTTGGCATTAACCGGTGTTTTGGTCTCATATCCCGTTTACGCTGTAAAGCTTGCCGCCGTAAGGAAACACGGTGGATAGGCGAAATTTCTGAAAGGCAGCTCTCATATTTTGATTGATACGATAGAAATGGCTCTGAAGAACTATGACTCTGATTATTGGTAACCATAGCTCGATCAAGAGAGTCTAATTCTTCATTCACTTTGCCCAAATTGGTTCTAAGATCAGATTCGATTGAACGAGCTGCTAATTCAAAACTATCACGGGCTTGCTTAAATTCAGCCATGCCCGCCTGCTGATTTATTTCAGATTTAACATTATTTATATAATTTTGAATGCGACCTATCCACAATCCTACACTGTGTGCCACCTTAGGCAACCGTTCGGGACCCAGCACCACCAATGCAACAACTGCAATGAGCAAAATTTCGCCAAAACCCAGACCAAACATCGTCTTTACGCTTTATGATCGTCTTGTTGATGTTCGATTACTTCCTCTTTTTGATTGCTTTCAATATTACCTTCATTTAGCCCTTTTTTAAAATCATGGACAGCGCTACCAAGATCTTTACCGACATTCCGCAACTTCTTAGTTCCGAACACCAATACCACGATCAGCAAGACCATTATCCAATGCCAAATTGATAAACTACCCATTATTTATTCCTTTTACTACTACAACAAAAATGCGCCTATTGCCACTAGCAACAGCGCATGCGCAAAAAAAAATTACCGTGATTGTCGGCTGGCTTTTTCAGTCAACCCAGACACATGTTGTCGCCGTTGCAATTCATTGAGTACATCATCCACCCTAAGCTCATGTGAAGTCAACAGCACCATTGTGTGAAACCAAAGATCTGCTATTTCTTTAACCAAATGAGTTTGATCACCATCTTTGGCTGCCATCAACACCTCCCCTGCTTCTTCAATGATTTTTTTTAAAATTTTATCTTCACCAGCATGCAACAGTTGCGCCACATAAGAGCTATCAGGTGATGCATGTCGTCTAGACATCATTACATCTGTTAATTCCGTTAAAATTGTCGTTGTATTCTGCTGTTTAGATGTTTCAGCCATCCCTATTCTCACTAGTAGATCACTATGGATTATTATTCATCAGAATGGCGTGAGTATATCTCCCGCTCACTCTTTAAAACCGAGTCTGTTATTTGCCATTGTTGATGCTGAAAAACTCTGTAAAAACAAGATTGACGACCGGTATGACAGGCAATACCGCCTTGTTGTTCAACCAGCAAAACGATGGCATCACCATCGCAATCTAAGCGTATTTCAAAAACTTTTTGCCGGTGACCAGATTGTTCACCTTTCATCCAGAGTTTTCGGCGAGATCGACTGTAATAATGCGCAAATCCACTTTGAACTGTACATGCCAAAGCTTCAGCATTCATCCATGCAACCATTAGGATGCGTAAACTGAATTTATCCTGAACCACAGCACAGATCAAACCCTGATCATTCCACTTGATTTCATCCAGTAGCTTATTTGCCACAAACTGAATCCTTGCAGGTGAAAAATGAAAATAAAAACTGCACTATAGCCGAACGGTAATTCCGGCATTGTGCATCGCTATTTTAGCTTCATGAATACTGACTTCACCAAAATGAAAAATACTGGCGGCCAATACGGCATCAGCTCGACCTAATTGTACACCTTCGATCAAATGATTGATATTCCCTACGCCACCTGATGCGATCACCGGTATGGAAACTCCATCACTAATTGCACGAGTTAAGGGTAAATTAAATCCCACTTTAGTTCCGTCACGATCCATACTGGTGAGCAAGATCTCGCCAGCACCACGCTCAACCATATTTTGTGCCCACTCAATCGCATCTAAACCAGTATTATGCCTGCCACCGTGAGTAAATACTTCCCAGCGTGAATTGCTGTCATCTACTGCTTTAGCATCTATGGCGACTACCAAAATTTGATTACCAAAAGTATGACTGATTTCATTAACCAGCTGCGGATGATTTACCGCAGCTGTATTAATGGAGACTTTATCCGCGCCAGCATTAAGCAGACGACGCACATCTTCAACACTGCGAATTCCCCCGCCTACCGTTAAGGGAATAAACACTTTGCTGGCAACCGCTTCAATCGTATGCAAAATGGTCTCGCGATGATCAGAACTGGCGGTAATGTCTAGAAAAGTTAATTCATCTGCGCCTTCATCATTATATCGTTGAGCCACTTCAACAGGATTACCTGCATCGCGCAAAGAAACAAAATTAATTCCTTTGACCACACGACCATTATCCACATCCAGACAGGGAATAATTCGCTTGGCTAAAGTCATCATCTGCTCTTTCTAAAAATGATTACTCGATTGAAGTTCCTAGAATAAATGCGGCCCAATCTAATGTATGTAGTTGCAAGTGATAAAAGCCAATTGAAACAATGACAGCATAAACGACGGCATTGATAAAATTTAGACAAATAACATCAAACAACCACATCATTATAAACACATATATCCACATGAATAAGTAATTTAACGATGGCTCCGCACCTATATCTGGCAAAGATCGATTAATCCCAATCATCAAGACAAATTGTAAAATCATGAATAAAAATGAATCGGCTAAAGCACTTCTTTTACGACCATAAATCAACAATAGCCATATGCATAATAATATTGCTAAAACTATCTTCAGCATTGATACCGTTTCCTTGATAAAAAAGTAATAATTCGTATTGTTAAAGTTAATTTATTAATATTTAGTTAAAATAGATAACTTGTTCGAGTTTAATTTCAAAAATATTTAAATATTATCAATTTGTTATACAAATATACCTAGAAAATTTATTGCACGTTCATGCGATCAACCATTTGCTGCGCTTCCATCAAATCAAGTGTTTTTTCATATATTGCCCGTCCGATAATCACTCCAGCAATACCACTTTGCCTAACGGCACATAAAGCTTTGATATCCTTTAAATTGGTGACCCCACCAGAAGCAATCACCGGAATAGTTACAGCCTGTGCCAGTTTGGCAGTGGCGGGAATATTCACCCCTTGCATCATGCCATCCCGACCTATATCAGTATAAATGATGCTGTCAATGCCAAAATCCTCATAAGTTCGCGCTAACTCTTCCACCTGATAATCGGTTACCTTGGCCCAACCATCTATCGCTACCTGTCCATCTTTAGCATCCAGACCAACAATAATTTTTCCTGGAAACTCGGTGCATGCCGCCTGCACAAATTGAGGATTGGTTACCGCAGCTGTACCAATAATGACGTAATCCAAGCCTAATTTCAAAAAGTTTTCAATCGTCTGTAAATCTCGTATCCCGCCACCTAACTGAATAGGTATACGCTGATCCACCGCAGCAATAATCGACTGGATCGCCATCATATTTTCAGGCTTGCCGGAAAATGCACCATTGAGATCAACTAAATGTAGCCGACGTGCTCCTTGCTGGTACCAGTGCTCAGCCATGCGTGCCGGATCATTGGAAAATACTGTGGCTTTTTCCATCAAACCTTGTTGCAAACGAACACATTTTCCATCTTTCAAATCGATTGCAGGAATCAATAACATCCTAACCTCACCACGGGTAAAAAATTTAATATTTCAAACCGATCCATCCCATAACAGAAAATTACCTAACAACTTCAAACCAGCTGTGTGGCTTTTTTCGGTGTGAAACTGCGTAGCAAACACATTATCTTTACCAACTATACAGGCAAATGGATTGGGATACTGCGCCGTCGCTAATACAATTTCCTGCATTTCGGGTAGCAAGTAATAACTGTGGACGAAATAAAACCACTCATCCTGTTCAATTCCAGCAAACAGTGGGTGCGCTCGTGTCTGATGCACACTATTCCACCCCATATGTGGAATTTTTAAACGCTGGCCTGACTTATCTACTTGGTCTGATGCAAAACGTTGCACCGTACCCTTAAACCAGCCCAATCCGGTGGTATTGCCTTCTGCACTGGATTCAAACAATAATTGTGCCCCAACACAAATACCCAAAAAGGGTTTATTAAGCAAACTTTCCTGTAAAACCTTTATCAAACCCCTACCATGCAACACAGCCATGCAATCAGGCATTGCTCCCTGACCAGGGAAAACAACTTTATCCGCCGATAAAATTTCTTCAGGTTCATCGCTTAGTACTATTGTGGCATGAGTTTGCTGCATTTCGTTCGCACTTTGCAACGATTGCAATACCGAATGCAAATTTCCCATACCATAATTAACAATCGCTACTTTCACCTGGGCTCTTTCATCAAATAAATATATTTTTTCAAACCATTGCAATGTATTTTCAATGACTAATTATATATAACCCAGTCTAATTGAAATAAATGAGTATCATTCCTTAGAGTATGTAAATAATATGCACATCATAATGGGATAATACACATTTAATCAATATTTAACTATTATAGTACAAATATTATATAAATTGTCATTTTTTGACTATATATCGGCTTTCAATGGCATATCCTAGCTCAGTTAATGCTAAATTCAAAACACAAGAATATATGATGCTTAACTGTTAGCGTTGAGATAAGTATTTCATCATATTAAGAAAAATTTACTATACAAGAGTCATCACAGAGCATTCTAGTCAAATAAAGTTATTTAACTTAAATTAACTAAATCAAGAACATCGATCTACAACCAGATTAATTTTAATCATCATTTGGGATAATTAATCTGTTAATGTTCCTTTAGTAGACGGCAATATTCCTAGCATTCGTTCATCAAAAGCCACAGCCATGCGTAACGCACGTCCAAATGCTTTGAATAAAGTTTCTGCCTGATGATGGGCGTTGGCTCCGCGGATATTATCAATATGTGCCGTCATCATCGCATGATTAACCAAACCTTGAAAAAATTCATGGAATAAATCCACTTCAAACCGACCAATCATCGCCCGGCTAAAATCTACCTGATAGATAAGTCCTGGACGGCCAGATAAATCGAGTACCACTCTACTTAAAGACTCATCTAGTGGCACATAACTGTGACCATAGCGACAAATCCCTCTTTTTTCTCCTAAAGCTGTTTTGATTGCCTGACCTAATGTAATTCCAATATCTTCTACCGTATGATGGTCATCAATATGCACATCACCACGACAATTGATATCTAGATCAATTAAACCATGACGTGCAATCTGATCCAGCATATGCTCCAGAAAGGGCACACCTGTATCAAAATGCCCAATGCCAGTCCCATCCAGATTTATAGAAATGTTTATTTGCGTTTCATTGGTATTTCGGGTCACCGTGGCCGTTCGCATTTCATTTTCCATTCATAAGTATCAATTTGACGGTATCACTAACTGTAATCGAAAAATTTTGCTCAGATAAGGCTATTCTAACTATATGGCATATATTTTACAGTATGATACGCTGACATGAACATCTAAACTGAGTAATACCTAGTTTGTATCCTCTTGCTTTCAGACATATTGACTACATAATATTAGAATCTATCTATATATTTATACATATTTATACTATGAGTCAAACCAGTCATTATCAATTAAAAGAAATCGATAATACCGCTTTACAACGCCTTTGTGGCGTACTAGATCAACACATTATTAATTTGGGCAAAGCACTTAACCTAACTATTACCCGTCATTTTGACCAGTTTACCCTCACTGGAGAATTGGTTAATCAAGGGATTTGCGCATTAGAAAATTTGGCTAAAATTGCCCAAAAACGTGATTTAGAAGACAGTGATATTCAACTGGCGGCAGTTGAAGCCAAAACCAACACCCAAGATCAGCGCTCAGACCGTCAAACTTGGACTTTGCGTACACGTCGGGGCAATATTGGTGGACGCACTCCGCGCCAAAGTAGCTACATTCAGGCTTTGCTTAAACATGATGTGGTTTTTGGATTAGGACCAGCTGGAACCGGCAAGACCTATTTGGCTGTGGCAGCGGCCGTAGATGCCATTGAAAAACACCAGGTTGAACGCATCGTTTTGGTGCGCCCAGCTGTAGAAGCCGGCGAAAAACTGGGATTTCTACCCGGCGATTTAGCGCAGAAAGTCGATCCTTATTTGCGTCCGTTATATGATGCTTTGTATGATTTGATGGGTTTTGATCGCGTAACCAAGCTATTGGAAAAAGGCTTAATTGAAATTGCTCCATTAGCCTATATGCGCGGGCGGACACTAAACAGCGCCTTTATTATCCTTGATGAGGCACAAAATACCACCCCAGAACAAATGAAAATGTTTTTAACCCGCATTGGATTCGGAGCCAAAGCAGTGATCACGGGTGACACCAGCCAAATCGATTTACCACGTCACATCAAAAGCGGGCTAAAAGATGCGCGCGAAAAACTCAGCATCATTGACGGGATTTATTTTCACGTGTTTACCAGTGAAGATGTCGTACGCCATCCCTTAGTACAGCAAATCGTCGATGCCTATGATCGTGCGGATGAGGAAGAATAATCCTCAGATTGATTAAAGGATCCCATTCTATTTGACCATGAATGGCTGATTTCCAAACAAGGACATTTAAATTGGCTATTCAATAGGTTTGGCAATATTAGGTCTGTTTACGATGCAATATAGAAAATCTATTGAGGTCACTACTTTATATAATGAATATAAATATTACATTCATCATGATAGAGACATAGTAAAATTAAAACAGAAAGTAGCGGCAATCATTAGAGAAAAATCATTTGTTCCCATGATGAATGACCTTAAATGGCTTCAATTGCAGCATGCTGTAAGCAGCTTGTCTTTTGCGCCCGCATATCAATTTCGTTGCATTACCGATACTGAACAAACGGAGTTTCTGTACTTAAAAACCATTCCAAATCACGAAGGTGACTGGAGTAACTATTATCATGAAGGTATGCCTCCCCTTTTTAGCATTGAATGGATTAAAGTCAGACCACAGCTAAGAAAGCATCAAGGTAGGTTGATTGCTGACGCCATTATGGACGAAACCCATGCTTTTGTGGCTATTCTCAATAATTTATCCATTCCCTATACCGAAGATAATCATATTTTTACTATTTTTGGCTATAAATCCATTTAGTTCAGATTCGATTTATGCAACATGTTAAACTCGTATGATTCGTTGAATATAACCAGAATTTGATATGCAAAAAACCATCCTGATTACTGGCTGTTCCAGTGGCATTGGCTATGCTACCGCACATCTTTTGCGTCAAGATGGTTGGCGAGTCTACAGCAGTTGTCGCCGTCAAGAAGACGTTGCGCGTTTGCGTGCTGAAGGTTTTCATTGTGTGCAGCTAGATATCACCGATGACACACAAATCCAAAGCGCCATCGAAACCGTTGTAACCGAATTCGGTCATCTGGACGCCTTATTTTGTAATGCTGGCTATGGTCAAACTGGTGCAGCGGAAGATTTAAATCGGGCAGCTTTGCTGGAGCAATTCAATACCAATGTGTTTGGCACCTGGCAATGTATCAATGCCGCTATGAAAATTTTTCGCCGTCAGCAGCATGGGCGCATATTGGTTAACTCCAGCATTCTGGGGTATGCCGCCATGCCATGGCGCAGTGCCTACAACAGTAGTAAATTTGCCTTAGAGGGTTTATGTGATACGTTACGACTGGAGACCCATTCCAGCGGTATATATATCAGCCTGCTTGAACCAGGTCCCATTGCCACGCGTTTTCGTCCGAATGCACTGGTAAAATTTAAAGAATATATTGATGTTGAACACAGTGCTCATCGTGAAGCTTATTTGGCTCAGCTCAACCGACTGCAAGCCAATAATCATGTTGCACCGTTCACCCTAACTGCAGAACAATGTGCCAGCGTTTGCGCTCGTGCCCTGAATGCACGCAAACCTAAAGCTCGCTATCCGGTAACTGTTCCAGCCCACCTGTTTTGGTATTTAAAAAAATTCTTACCCATCAGCTGGCTGGACCAGTTATGCCGTCTAGCTGTCAGTAAACAGGGAAAATAAAACCCTTACACTTCATCTATTTATGGTGCTTTCCCTGTTTTAATATTTATTCTATCTCTTTAGCAGGTTCGAACATGTATTCCTCCTTCGGTTTCATCTATGAGCTTTAATTGACACATATTTAAATTGATATCGATACAATACAGGTACTTTTAACTATGGGCATGGATAAAGGAATTGTGGAGCCAAAAGCATCAAATTTATCAATAATTAGCGAATCCATTTTATGATTTTTTGATGTTGTTAATATTCTTGTTTTTTCTACTTTTTCATGATTGTTGGTAGAAACCACTAATTTATGAATCGTCAAATCGATATTTGGAGTTAATTCATTTCTCCCTTTTCCAGTGGAAAATTACCGACGTTATCCCTTAGTTCTACACCACTTTATTTTATAAGCAGAACATCTATTTACCTAATTATCATTAGCATCTTGTGGATGTTGATCATAATGAGCAATCTTGCCAAAATAATCCATTCATTCCACCAATTTTGTCTTGGATAAAACGGATTCTCTTTGCATTTCCTCTGCAAAGATGACATTTTTATATGCCATGATTTGATCATTAAAGACATTTCTCCTCGTTATTTAGTCTCTTTGATCCTTTTTTCTATATAAATATAATCCTTATCCTGCTTAAATTCTTTAGGTATCAATGAATAGCTGGCCATTAATGATTTCTTTAATTTAAAGGTAAACGTATTCTTTTCAAAACTGATAGACATAAAGTGGTTTAATAAATATCGATCTGAGTCACTTCTTGGTTCATGGATAAAAAAATCTGATATGATTTTCTCATTTTTGATAATAATCACTTTATACCATTCAGTACCAATATCTGCTGTTGCTTCAATGATAAAAATGATATAAGGAAATGGTTGTGAAGATGAATATTGATAAATATTGAAACCAGGTCCGTCATATTTTTTGCTTTTAAGACTGATTACTCCTATCTTTTTATTATTTGCAAATAGATTAAAGGTTTCACTTGTATCATTGTAGGTAAGCTTATATTTTTTATCACTATATGAATTTCGGTATTCATCAGAATTTTTCACTTTGAAATGATTGAAATCAATTTGGGTTGTTTTTCTAGATTTTTGCGTAACCTTATCTGCTAGGGGCATTTCGTTGCAAACGGAATGACTTTTACATCCAAATAATAATAAAATATAAATAAGTATCATTAATTTATTCATTTTTTCTTTCATTTTTCTTTAATTGGGAAAATCAACAATATAAACACAATGATAGAACTCCACCCTACTCAATCATTGAGCCGCAAAGGTCAACATACGCGCATTGCGCTTATTCACAGTGGTGTCGAGGCCATGACCACTCACGGCTACATCAGCGCCAATATTGAGAGTATTTTGAACAAAGTTGGCGTACCTAAGGGTTCTTTTTACTATTATTTCAAAAGTAAACAAGACTTTGGTCTCGCAATACTTGACAATTACAACCATTATTTTATCAAAAAATTGCAACGACATTTATGTAATGAACATATTCCCATCGCACTGGACAGAATTAAAGCATTTTGTCACGATGCCAGAGACAATATGGCTAAATTTCAGTTTAACCGTGGCTGTCTAGTGGGCGAATTAATGCAGGACGAATCGCTCCTCCCGCCAGATTTTCCAGCCTTAATTGATCAGATATTGAATAACTGGCAAACCCTTATTGCAAATTGTCTGCAGTTGGCTCAGCAACAGCATGAAATCAATTCAGCAGCAGACTGCGCTCAATTAGCCTACTTTTTCTGGCTTGGTTGGGAAGGTGCAGTTAGCCGAGCCAAACTTCTCAAAAATGCCACACCTCTGGATACTTTTACTCAACAGTTTTTTAGCTTACTCACTTGACCTTAAGCTATGACTACTAAAGGGTTGAACTTATCCTGAATATTCTCAGTTCCTTTACCTACTCAAATTTAAGTATTTCTGTTAAGTATTCCTTTATTTCTGCTTTGAAGCAAGCTAGCAATCGGTCTATAATAAATTAGACCGATCGTCTAGTTAACTCCAATAGGGAATTCAACATGTTATGCAAAGCGATAGTGTTAGAAAAAAATTCGGACGCCTTTTCTTGTCATATCCGCAATATCAGTGAAGCAACCTTGCGGCAACAACCAGGTGACACCTTAATTCAAGTGCAATATTCCAGTCTAAACTATAAGGATGCCTTGGCCATCACTAATAGCGGACCAGTAGTCCGTCAATGGCCGATGGTACCCGGTATTGATGGTGTAGGTACGGTCATTCAAACCAATAGCAACCATGTTCAAATAGGTGATAGCGTCATTCTAAACGGTTGGGGGTGTGGTGAAACCCATTGGGGATGTTTGAGTCAACAAGCTCACCTCAAAGGCGAATGGTTAATTCCCCTGCCTAAAGAACTGAGCCCTAAACAGGCAATGATTATTGGTACTGCTGGCTATACCGCCGCTTTATGTGTACAACGAATTATCGAATATGGCATTACCCCTGAGCATGGCGAAATTCTTGTTACCGGCGCTACAGGTGGTGTAGGTTCCGTAGCCATCATGTTATTGAATCAACTGGGCTATTCAATCACTGCCGCTACCAGTAAAATCAATCATACCGATTATCTGCAACAATTAGGCGTACACCATTTTATTGATAGTCAAACCCTATTTTCCGCCGGCAAGCCTTTACAAAAAGAACAGTGGGCTGCGGCCATAGACGTTCTTGGCTCACATCCTCTGGCCAATATCTGTGCACAAACCCAATATGGTGGCATTGTTACCACCTGTGGGCTGGCTCATGGTATGGATTTTCCTGCAACTGTGGCACCTTTTATCCTCAGGGGTATCACCTTAGCCGGCATTGATAGTGTTATGGCTTCACGAGCCAAACGTATTGCGGCATGGGAATTCCTGGCCAAACTGCTTAATCCTGAGCAATTGGAACACATAGCTCAAACCATCTCATTAGATCAATGCCCTGACATCGCCAAGCAAATCATTAACGGCAATATCAAAGGCAGATTTATTGTCGACCTCAACCAGTAAAAAAACAACAACCGTCCATGTCACTTAACATCGACGGTTGTTTTAAACATTGCCTAGCTGTAAATCGATCAGCCAATCGTTTCATACCACCATTAATTCCAGCCCGACACAACTGAATTCCTTTATTTTACTAATAAACATCAATTTAATGTTTTCTGAATCTATTTCAATTCTGTCAGTGTGCAAAGAATTTATTACATATTATCCATATTGATACCAGCTAGAAATTAATCATCATCTAAATCATACTCGGTGGTTCAGTCAGAATATAACCCCATCCCTTGTCCTGTCTGTGTTCCAGACTCTTGCCGATGCTTAACACTTCATCAGATAATGGTAAAATAGTTAGATCAAATTTATCCGATATGCATTAATACCATCCTGTCTATGAACCAGCTCACCGTTTATCTTGCTTCAGGTAGTCCGCGCCGGCATGAAATTTTGACTAACCTCGGCTATAAGGTTGTCCGTGTACCAGCGGAAATAGATGAAACACCTGATACAGCAGAAAGTGCCAGTGACTATGTCCAACGCATGGCACAAACCAAAAACCGCGCCGCCATGGATGCATGGATGCATCATCATGACCAGCCGCTGCAATTTCCCCTTCTTAGTGCCGACACCACGGTTAGTCTGGATAATCTCATCTTAGGTAAACCAACCGATGCTGATGATGCCGCCCGTATGCTCAGACTACTTTCTGGCCGCCAGCATCAGGTGCTTACCGCAATTTGCCTATACTGGCAAAATCAAACCTACCAAGTTTTACAAACCAGTACCGTCAGCTTTGCCCGCTTACAACCGGAACAAATCTCAGCCTATATCGCTAGCGGCGAACCACTGGATAAAGCAGGTGCCTATGGCATACAGGGTCTGGGTGGTCTATTTGTCGAAAACATTAGTGGCAGCTTTACCGGCATTATGGGCTTACCTGTTTATGAAACCTGCCAACTACTCAGCCAATGTCACTACTCACCCCTGATTAAATAACCATCTACGCTAACCCAATATTCACATGAACACCATCAAAACTTTCATTTTGCTGCCTATATTTACCCTTATCCCCCTGTGTGCCTGTTCTCATCACGACAGCTATCGCAGTGTGAGCGAAGCGGCGGCCATTACTGCTTCAGATATTCAAAAAGTGCATCAGGAAGCCAACACCACCTTAGACAAAATTGCTGAAGACATGGCTTCCAGCATCAACAATTCTCGAACAAACAGCCATTCTGCTTCTACTGCCTCCCTACCCACCCAATAAGCAACCCGCCACTCATTTATATTCATCCATCAATCGAACTGGGAACAGATAAACCTTGCCGCATAGATTAACCAAATTTACCCAAATACCACCAATTAATGACCTATTTTCAAAATAATCAAACATCATCAAAATAAGTAAGCTTGCATTAGTACAGGTAATACCCACCCGCATAAAGCAAGAAAAAACAGACTATTAGCATCTAAACACCAGCAGCATATTTGACGCTAAAAAATCAAAATCCTACCATTCTTGATTAAATAACTTAATCAAGATGAGTAGATTTGTGGTTGATATAGCAGCAAAATCCAATCAACACGGTGGCGCCAGAGCCGGCGCTGGGCGCAAAGCCAAAATAGCCGAACCCAAAATAGTCAAACGCATTCCCGTTAGTCTGATCCCAGCAGTCGAACACATGATCAGCCAACTGGCTAGCACGCGCTTGTGTCCGGCACAACACCTGCCACTTGACTGCTGGCACGTAGCCGAACACCTCAGCCAACTAACCATTCCATTAGCCACAGAAACCATTCCTGCCGGTTTTCCTAGTCCAGCAGAACCTTATATCAGTGACTATCTGGATTTCAACCAGTACCTAATCAAAAACCAGGCCGCCACCATTGCCGTACGCTGTGGCGGAGATTCTATGCACGACGCAGGCATCAGCCGCGACGACTTGCTAATAATCGATCGCTCCATCACCCCCAAACACCGCGATATCGTCATGGCCGATCTGGGCAACGAATTCACAATTAAACGCCTGCACCAACTTGATAACGGTTGCATTGAACTGCATTCCGAAAACAGCAACCAATCTTACCCCAACTTCAGCTTTCAGGAAGGCGACACTCTTGCCATTGTTGGCGTCGTAACCTACGTTATCAAACACATTCACGCATAAAAATCATGTTTTCAGATCAGCAACTTGCCTTTGTGGACATCGAGACCACTGGTGGACGTGCCACTCGAGACCGCATCACCGAAATAGCCGTCGTATACACCGAAGCGGGCCAACAACAGCCACAGCTTTTCCATACCTTGCTTAACCCCGGCATCAACATTTCTCCTTTTATCCAGTCGCTTACCGGCATCAGCAACCAAATGGTACAGCAGGCACCCTGCTTCAACGACGAAATCGCCGACCAGCTTGCCGCCATCTTCAAAGAGCGCATCTTTGTTGCCCATAATGTACGCTTTGATTACGGCTTCATCAAAGCTGCCTTCAAACGTCTGGGCAAAACCTTCAACCCACAGCAACTGTGCACCGTCAAACTATCACGCCAGCTCTACCCCGAACACAAATACCACGGTCTGGACAAAATTATTGCTCGTCACAACATCGACATGCACAATCGCCACCGCGCTTTTGCCGACGCACGTGCTATCTACGACTTCTGGCAACAGCTCAAACTCAACTTTCCCGCCGACACCCTGCATCAGGTATGTAAGACCATCATGCAGCGTCCCAGCCTGCCTGCTCATCTGAACAGCGATATCCTGAAAAATATTCGCGACGATTATGGCGTGTACCTCATATATGGTGACAACGACTTGCCCCTGTATATTGGCAAAAGTAAGCGCGTTAAAACCCGGCTGCTGAGCCATTTCAGTCAGGATGTGCACAACAGCAAAGAAATGAGCCTGTCACAACAGGCGAAAAAAATCGATGTTATCCCTTGCAGCGGTGAGCTGGATGCCCTGCTTACCGAATCAGCACAGATTAAACAACAACAGCCTATTCTTAACCGCCGTTTGCGTCGTAAAAAAGATCTGTTCAGCTTCCAGCTCAACACCAATGCACACGGCTACCATACCCTGAAAATCGTTACGATGCGCCATGTTCAGTTCAGCCAGCAACAGCATTACTATGGGTTGTTTAACACCAAAAGCGATGCCCATAAAGCCATCAAAAGCACCATTCATAAAACTGATTTGTGCCTGCAAACCCTTGGCATCGAAAAAGGCAGTAGCAATCGCCCCTGTTTCCGTCACCAATTACATCAATGCAGTGGTGCCTGCGTAAACAAAATCACCGCCGATATGCATAACCTCAAACTGGCGCTGGCATTACAAAACATCAAATTAACTGCGTGGCCTTTTAATCACTACGCTTACGTCCAAGAACGGCAAAAATACCACATCTTCCATCATTGGGTGTATCTGGGTAGCGCCAGTAATGCCGACGAATTACATACCATCCTGAATCAGCCACAAGGACAGCTTGATCGCGATGTTTACCAAATCATCAAGCAGCACAAGCACCGTCTGCAGGCATTGGATCACACTTATGTTTGCCCTGATTGATGGCAATAACTTCTATTGCTCCTGCGAAAGAGCCTACCGTCCTGAGCTCAAACAACAGCCCATCATCGTGCTTAGTAACAACGATGGCTGCGTCATCTCACGCTCCAATGAAGCCAAAGACATGGGCATCAAGATGGGCGTACCCTATTTTCAGATTCAGCATCTGGTGCAGCAGGGCAAACTCACCGTCTTTTCATCCAATTACGAACTGTATGCCGACCTGTCACGGCGCATGATGAGCACCATCGCCTCCCTGGTACCAGCCATTGAAATCTACTCTATTGACGAATGCTTTGCCGACCTACACAGCCTGCATAAACTGCACCAACTTGGTCACGACATCCGTAACCGCATCCAACAATGGGTCGGCATCCCTACCTGCGTCGGCATTGCGCCCACCCGCACACTGGCCAAATTCTGCAACCATCTGGCCAAACGCCATCGGAACCATTTCAATGGCGTTGTCGTTTGGACAGATTGGAATCACAACATCCAGCAGCGAGCCCTTGCCAGCGAACCCGTTACCGAAATTTGGGGTATCGGTCGCCGAATCGGACAAAAATTAGCGGCACAAGGCATTCACACAGCCCTCGATTTTATCAATGCTCACACCCCCACCCTACGCAAACAATTTGGCGTGGTACTCGAACGTACCCAGCGTGAAATGCAAGGCATTCCCTGCAGCGAACTTGTCATTGAAGAAGCCAACCGGCAAAATATCGTACGCAGTCGCAGCTTCGGCAAAATGGTCACCACCCTCGAAGGTCTGCAAGCGGCCATCAGCCACCATATTACTGCCGGTGCAGCCAAACTGCGCGAACAACACAGCCAAGCACATATCATTGGGGTATTTATCAATACCAACCGCTTCCGCCAGGATCTATCTCAATACCGAGGCTATCAATTCATCAAACTACCACAGGCCAGTGCCGACACCATCACCTTGAACCACATCGCCCAGCATTTACTCCAGCACATCTACCGCCCCGGCTATGAATACAAAAAATGTGGTATCGAACTGGGTGGTATCGAACCAGCACAGCACTTCCAACAACTCGATCTCCTCTGCCCAAGCCAAAATAACCACCGTCCCGAATTGATGAACGCTTGGGACAATATCACCACCCGTTACGGTCGCAGCTGCATCAAACTGGGCAGTGAACTGCAATCCAATCACTGGCACATGACCCGCACCGAACTGAGTCCCTGCTATACCACTCAATGGCCTGATTTATTAACCATATAAATTAAATATTGAGCACAAATTGACGGATGGCATTACATTCAATATTGTTATGCAGCAAGTTAAATATAAATAGACCAAGCAAATAAAATGCGTAATGCATATACAGAAAACACCCACATAATTCTTAATGGTTCATTTATAATGTACGGCAATATTGACATCTAACAGCTGATTAGAGATAGCACATGAAAGCCCTTCTTTCCATTGACTACACCCATGACTTTATTGCCACAGATGGCGCATTAACAACCGCATCGGCTGGTCAATCAATTGAAGAGCAAATGGTGCAGGTGACCAAAGCATTTATTGAGCAAGGGGATTTTGTCGTCTTTGCCATTGATGCCCATCAGGTAGAAGATCACTATCACCCGGAAAACAAACTTTTTCCGCCACACAACCTGATCGGTACTAAGGGGCAGGAATTATATGGAGCATTGAAACAGCTATATATCCAAAATCAAACCAATCCACAAATATACTGGCTTAACAAGCGACACTATTCTGCTTTCAGTGGCACTGATCTGGATATACGTTTGCGTGAAAGAAACATCACAGAACTGCATTTAACCGGCGTTTGTACTGATATCTGCATACTCCATACAGCAGTAGATGCCTATAATCTGAACTATAAAATCGTCATCCATCAAAATGCAGTGGCCAGTTTTGATCCTGTAGGACATCAATGGGCATTAAATCATTTTCAGCATACCTTAGGTGCAACCATAGTATAAATAGCAGAAAAAATCCTTCACCATCCTCAGCCACTGATAAAGCAGATCAATAACATTTTTAACAACATAGTCGGTATAAATCGTTTTTCATACCGATGACCAGCAAAAATAAAATAAAAACTGGTTTTTGATAGCTAAATTTTTCCATCAAAAACCAGTTAAACTCAGCGAAGCAATCGCCTAAAAACAGACCACTGCACTACTCTGATAAAGGAACAAACAAAATATCGAGATCACGTTTGGGAACAAAATGGGTTTTTACTGCTCTAAATTGAGTCGCATTAATTTTCTTTAGAGATTTATCCCAGCATAGCGATACCAGTTCATGAGGTTTACGCTCTATGGTTAAAGTAAATCTACCGATTGGTTTTGCCCAGTTCGCTCCCGTGGTCAAAATATAACTGAGTTCACGGGTCAGTATTAAAGGACTATCACTCCCCTTTGTCCTATCATTTAACTTCTGAACAAAATTCCGGTCGAGACAAAATCTTTTCAATTCGCCACGAGCCACACTAGCCATGCTAGGTTTATTCGGAATTCCCCCACCCACGAGTGGTTGATAACGATGCTCGACGTGAGTAATCGCGTTGGCTTTAAAGGTTTGCACCCAGCTATAAGTAACCTTAATCTCCCAGGCAAATTCCGAATCTTCATATTTTTTTATTAATCTTTGAATTGTGGGATTGGAACAAGCCGCGATCTGATCATCGATCTGATTTTCGTGTAATAACCATATATTTAACAGTTTCTTTTCGGAAACACCACATGCCGCCAGTTCAGCGGTAACATCAATGGATTTATTACCCGTTTGCTGGTATGGACTAAAAAAAACAGACAGATGCCGTTTCGGCTTAATCGCCTTTCCATTTACCTTGATCTGAAAACTATTAAGCATGCCTTCCACATCTGCAAAATCCCCATCAACTCCGGCAGGGATGGCAGGTAAGGGAAATAAAATCGTTTCGGTAATATCGCGATTGGTTAGATTTTTAAACTGATAAGCAACCTGAATTTTCTCTTGACTGATATACAGATCCTCTGACTGCATAGAAATATGAGGATTTTTTATATAACTGATTCCACCTATGCCGACATAACCGGTACTGTCATTGCCCAGGGCAACAACCGAAACAAGCAATAAAGCCCACAATCCGTTTCTAATATTCATGTTTCAACCAATGCATCATAATTAATTAAATATTTGCATATATTAACATAATACAACTAACGTATTGTATTTCTTATGTCAGAGAAAACATAATGAAACAAAATCTATGCTATTCTGTGGTTTATAGAGGGGCTTAATTGGCAGACTATCCAATTACATTTATTAAGCATCAGTTATGAAATCAAATTTAATCAACAAGCTATCAAGTCCCAATGATAGAATAGTATTTGAAAAAAAAGTTATTTAACATATTTTTATCAGCAATAATTGTCTTATCTTAAGCTCAAATTTGCTCATATTCACTCAAACCAAATATTACAAAGACATATTTGCTAGAATCGAAAAAACAATTAAACAATCTTGCTCGTCATATCATGATCAAACTTAAAATTAAATATGACTTTTTCAGAAAGCCGTTTTTCAATAGTATGGAAAAACAATCTTATCAGTTGCACTATCACCTATCAAAAGCAACCAAATACATTGTTTGCTTTAATAATGCCATTTCAAAAAATATTATAGCTGAAATTCAAATTCAAAATTTATTTCAAAATTAAACTCAATGGCACCACAAAACCACGTTTTAGTCAGTTGCTGCAACTCAAATGAAGTAAAAAAGAGAATTGATGGAATAAATCAAAAAGAAAAAAAGATAAGAAAATAACTGAACACTACAAAGGAGATTTGGTGGGTCGTGAGCGATTCGAACGCTCGACCAACGGATTAAAAGTCCGCTGCTCTACCGACTGAGCTAACGACCCTTTGGCTCCCCGACCAGGGCTCGAACCTGGGACCTGCGGATTAACAGTCCGTCGCTCTACCGACTGAGCTATCAGGGAAAGGAAGAGCGCATTATAGAAGCAGTATTTCTGCCCGTCAATCCTTTTGTAGGACATTTTTCACAAAAAAGAAGCGTAAATCATGCAAATCATTGGTTGAAAAATAATTTTAAATTACATCAATCATCTCTTTTAACCGATCTTTTCTAAATGTGGGTGTTTACTCCCTTTCGGCAGTTTATGGTCTGCCTCAAATTCAAATCTATACCTGAGAAGTCAAAAATCCCGTTTAAGCGGATGCAATAAATATAGAGAACAGCAACTCATCAATCGACTTAAGCTGCAACCGCATATTCGCCTAAACCATCCAGTTTTATCATTGGCGCTTTAACCGTATCAAGAGCCCTATTACAAAAACACCATGGATCATGTACCTTCTGTCCTGTTAAACAATTGGTGATGATCTACTCAGACTAAAATGGTATTGACATAACCAATCCGTTTTTTTAAATTTATATCACGCTCAAATGAATTAGCACTAAATACCCCATAGTTAAGTCTACTGACACACATTGAATCTGCTTTAAAGTGTTTTGGCGCGCTCAGATAGCTTTACAATCAAGACTTTTAAATCATATTCTGAAAAACAACTGGCAATATCGGTGAAATAAAATTTATTTTGCTCAATATTTGGATTGTCCTCATCTAAAATTTACGCACAATCAGTCTTTATCTCATGGGTGTTTTTATACTTTATTGCACACGAATAAATTCTTCTAAATTCAATGTATTCATGCACATTTTTTTGCATCAAAGTGCAAACAATTGCGCACCATAGCGATTTTTCCTGGGTACGAAAAATTAATTAATCTTTACAATTCATATATTTACTCTTTTTATTTAGCACCCGGCATTCTGGTACATAAATTGCAATAGTAAAGATGTTTATTAACAAAAATAAACAATCTTTCAACGTGTAATCAGGAGTGTTCTATGCAAAATAAGCTAATCACCACCGAAAAAATTCGGGATTTTCTCCACGATGGCATAACCATTATGTTTGGTGGTTTTATGGGATGCGGAACGCCAGCTAAGATAGTGAACGCAATCGTGCAATCAGGCATTAAAGACATCACCTTAATTGGTAACGATACCGCCTTTGTTGATACAGGCGTAGGACCCCTGATTAACAACAATCAGGTCAAAAAAGTCATTACTTCTCATATCGGTACTAACCGCGAAACCGGCAGAAGAATGATTGCCGGTGAAATGGAAGTTGAGCTGGTACCACAAGGCACCCTTGCTGAACGCATTCGTTCTGGCGGAGCCGGCTTAGGTGGGGTGTTAACACCAACTGGGGTGGGTACCATCGTAGCTGATGGCAAACAAGTTTTAACCATCAATGATCGTGAATATTTGCTTGAACTGCCATTACGGGCTGATTTAGCCATTATTCATGCGCAAAAAGCGGATTACAGTGGCAATCTTATCTATCAATACGCCGCACGTAATTTTAACCCTTTAATTGCAACCGCTGCAGATACCGTTATTGCACAAGTAGATGAGCTGGTTGATGTAGGTCAGATTAACCCTGACGCAGTCATGACCCCCGCAGCATTAGTAGATTTTATTGTTAGCAGCAACGATTAAAGGAAATAGTCATGGATAAAAAAGAATTAATTGCACGACGTGTGGCTCAGGAATTGCGTGATGGTGATGTAGTTAATCTGGGCATTGGTTTACCCACCATGGTGGTTAATTACTTGCCAGAAGGTATCAATATTACGTTGCAATCTGAAAACGGGTTCTTAGGCTTAGGTCCGAAAACAGTAGATGAACCCAATATCGTCAATGCTGGTGGACAACCTTGTGGCATCGTACCGGGTGGAGCCACATTTGATAGTGCCTTCTCTTTTATGTTGATTCGTGGTGGGCATGTAGATGCTTGTGTTCTTGGTGGTTTAGAAGTTGATCAACACGGTAATCTGGCTAACTGGATGGTACCAGGCAAAATGGTGCCGGGTATGGGTGGTGCGATGGATCTGGTCACTGGTGCTAAAAAGGTGATTATTGCCATGGAACACTGTACTAAAACCGGTGAACCGAAAATTATTCCCGAATGCACATTACCACTGACGGCCAAAGGCAAAGTAAGCATGATCATCACTGAATTGGCGGTTTTTGAATTCAGAAATAATCAGATGTATTTGCTTGAAACCGCAGAAGGTGTAGATGTTGACACAGTCAAAGCGCACACTACAGCTCAATTTGTGGTAGCAGACAACCTGAAAACCATGTCTATCGCGGGAGCTGCAGCATCATGATTTCGCGTTTATCTCGATTTACTACCAACTTAGTGAGTAAATATTTACCAGACCCACTGATCTTTGCCTTAATTCTCACCTTTATCATCTTTCTCATGGCTTGGGGATTAACCAATTCTCAGCCACTGGACTTAGTACAAATGTGGGGAGACGGTTTTTGGAATCTTTTGGCGTTTGGTATGCAGATGGCTTTGATCGTGGTAACCGGTCATGCCTTAGCGAGTTCACCACCCGTTAAGTCAATTTTGGTTTCCATTGCTTCTATCGCCAAAACCCCAACACAGGCAGCGATGTTGGTAACTTTTGTTGGCTGCATTGCTTGTATCCTGAACTGGGGCTTTGGTCTGGTGGTGGGAGCCATGCTGGCTAAAGAAGTCGCCAGACAAGTCAAAAATGTAGATTACGGTTTGCTCATTGCTTGCGCCTACATTGCCTTTATGACTTGGGGTGGTGGATTATCCGGTTCCATGCCATTGATGGCTGCAACGCCAGGCAATCCAGTAGCACACTTTATGGTAACTGAAGCCAACCCTCAGGGCATTGTACCCATTTCACAAACCATGTTTTCCGCCAGTAATATATTTATTACGGTGATGCTGATCATCTGCTTGCCGATTTTAGTGCGGTTCATGGTCAGAACAGATGGCAACGTGAATGTGGTTAATCCCGAATTATTGGCTCCGGAACCTGACTTTCAACGCCAACTGGATCGCAAAACTGCCACCATCGCTGAAAAAATGGAGGAAAGTAAATTCTTGTCCTTATTAGTGGGTGCCCTAGGCATCGGCTATTTGATTATTTACTTCTCCCAAAAAGGGTTCAATATCACCATTAACACTGTTAACCTCATGTTCTTAACTGCAGGTATTTTATTGCATCGTACACCTATGGCGTATATGCGTGCAGTATCCAATGCTGCTAAAAGCACTGCCGGTATCATCATTCAATTCCCATTTTACGCCGGTATTCAATTGATGATGGAACACTCTGGATTAGGTGGATTGATTACTGAATTCTTTATCAACATTGCCAGCAAAGATACCTTCCCGATCTGGACGTTTTTCAGCTCCGGCATCATCAACTTTGCCGTTCCATCTGGAGGTGGGCACTGGGTAATTCAGGGACCGTTTGTCATTCCAGCTGCTCAAGCGCTCGGAGCCGATTTAGGGAAATCAACCATGGCCATTGCCTATGGTGAACAATGGATGAATATGCTGCAACCATTTTGGGCATTGCCTGCACTAGCCATTGCCGGCTTAGGGGTAAGGGATATTATGGGTTATTGCATGACAGCATTGATATTCACCACCCCAATATTCCTGATTGGTTTGTACTTTTTCTAATAAAACAAGGGAGTTTATGATGACTAAAGCTGTAATCGTCAGTGCAACACGCACAGCAATCGGTAGTTTCAATGGTGCACTAACCTCCGTAGGCGCCATTGATCTGGGGAAAATAGTGATTGAAGAGGCATTAAAACGGGCTTCATTAGAAACAGGCGTGGTCAATGAAGTCATTATGGGAAATGTCCTACAAGCAGGCTTGGGTCAGAACCCAGCCCGTCAGGCAGCGTTAAGAGCCAATATTCCTGGATCTGTCCCTGCTTTTACCGTCAACAAAGTATGCGGAAGTGGTCTCAAATCCGTAGCGTTGGCGGCACAAAGTATCTTGGCAGGCGATAACGATATCGTCGTTGCCGGTGGTATGGAAAATATGTCTCAAGCACCCTACTTACTGAATAGTAAAGTTCGTTGGGGCTTAAAAATGGGTAATGCCGAACTTTACGATACCATGGTCAACGACGGTTTAACCTGTGCCACCAATCATTATCATATGGGTATTACGGCAGAAAATATTGCTGAACAATATGGAATCAGCCGACAAGAACAGGATGAACTGGCTTTACGCTCGCAACAACTAGCCACACAGGCAATCAATAATGGCGAGTTTGTTGATGAAATAGTGCCCGTTACCATCAGCTCCCGTAAAGGAGAGATCATCTTTAAACAAGACGAGTATCCTAAAGCGGATAGCTCCATTGAAGGCTTAGCCAAACTACGCCCAGCCTTCAAAAAAGAGGGTACCGTAACTGCTGGTAACGCATCCGGCATCAATGATGGTGCTGCAGCACTGGTAGTGATGTCAGAAACAAAAGCCAAAGAATTAGGCTTAAAACCATTGGCCACTATCCGCAGTTATGCTTCTGGCGGAGTAGATCCAAGTGTCATGGGTTTGGGTCCGGTTCCAGCAACCAAACTGGCGCTACAAAAGGCATCATTGCAACTATCAGATATTGATCTGATTGAAGCCAATGAAGCATTTGCCGCACAGTTTCTGGGCGTGGGTCGCGAGCTGAACTTCGATATGGATAAAACCAATATTCATGGTGGTGCCATTGCGCTGGGCCATCCAATTGGTGCCAGTGGCGCACGAATTTTGGTCACTTTGCTATATTCAATGATCCATCATAATAAACAACTTGGTCTGGCTACATTATGTATTGGTGGAGGACAAGGAGCAGCAGTAATCATTGAACGTTGTTAAATTTTTCGAGCACTTGCCTCATCACCAGCTGATCAGGCCAGCGAAAAAATTGACATCTTTGTAACCCTATGGTGATATTGACTCAGTTTAATATCACCATAAGGCAAACCAGCCAATCAAATCTATCAACTCGCCCAGCACTATTTCCCATGTATACCACAAGTCAATAAATGGG
The DNA here is from genome assembly GCA_945267035.1 of uncultured Neisseriaceae bacterium. Taxonomy (GTDB): domain Bacteria; phylum Pseudomonadota; class Gammaproteobacteria; order Burkholderiales; family Neisseriaceae; genus Snodgrassella. The sequence goes on from CALYOS010000002.1 coordinate 45,666, forward strand.
CGTTTAATTTAGCCAATGATGGATATCAGAGCCATGATGACTGCCCGTTTTTTTTCGCGTTTATATCCTGACAAAATCAGTGCACGCATATTTCTTCAAGTCACTCTTTTATCCTGTTTCTCCATTATTGTTTGTGCTTTATTTATCGACAAAGAAGGACGCGACCTGCTCAGGCAGGAAAAAATTCAAAAGCTTTACGCCGTCACCAAAACCTTAGATTTATTATTGGCTGATAGTTATCAGCAAATAGATACAAAACTGCCTAAAAATCAACAAATCCAACAACTCAATCAAATATTATCGCCAAAGATCGAGCCATTACTTAAAAATATGCCGAAAATCGCCGCCGGCTATTATCACAAAAAACTGGATGCGATTATCGTCTATGCCCCTCAGGCCGCTTATGGGATCAACGTAGGCAAATCCATTCCCCTCACCCATAAAGGTCGAGAAGTGATGCTCAGTGGCCTACCTATGGTCGACAGTGGTAATCAAATTCGTGGCAACATCATGAATGCCATGATACCGATCGTACGTGATAAACATATTCTCGGATACATTTGGGCAAATGAATCATTAGATGACATAGAAAAACAAGCCCTGGTATTTGATAAAAATGTACTCACAATCAGTTTGATTTGCATGCTAATCTGCATCAGCATTGCTTCCTTATTATCCAGAAAACTTAACAATGATATCAATGTCATCAAAAACGGATTAGAAAAACTTCCGTTTGCTTTAGATTCACGCCTGCCAGTTATTCGTGGCGAACTCAATGAAATCGTTAATGGGATCAATAGCCTGGCGGAAAAACTACGCAAAACCAAAACCATGAATGAGCTTATACTGGAAAACACATTAGATGGCGTGATTACCGTAGATAATAATGGCGCCATCACCATGTTAAATCCAGCAGCAGAAAAAATGACTGGCTACAAGCTGGAGCAAGTATTAGGTCAGCCACATTCAACCTTAGTTGACGATAAAAATTTTGATAGTCCGTTATTGGATACCCTATTTAATGGTGTTGACCACATTGGCGTTGAAATTGATTTTCCAGTAGCAAAAAAAATAATCCGCATCTCAGCCAGTACCAATCATCTAAAAGATTATCAGGGCAATATAATCGGTGCCGTCGTGATATTCAAAGATATTACCGAACGAGAAGAAGTTGAAAAACTGATACAGCAAACAGAGCGACTGGTGGCTTTAGGTGAATTAATGGCTGGTATCGCGCATGAAATCCGTAATCCACTCGCAGCAGTACGAGGGTTTGTCCAATATCTCCAAATGGATCTGCCGCGGAACGAACAAAATGAATATATCGAAATCATATTAAAAGAAGTTGATTCCATTAACCATGTCATTCAACAATTATTAGATTTTTCTGTTCCCTCTAAGAATTATTATGTTTCAGCCCAAATCAATACCCTAATCGAAGAAGTACTCGTATTGGTGAATTCATCCCATCGTTCCAACAACATCAGCATCAACCTTGCTTTAGATCCACACCTACCTACTTTGTATTTGGACAAAGAGCTAACAAAACAGGCTTTACTCAATTTAATAATCAATGCTATTCAGGCCATTAAAGATAAAGGAATCATCGAAATACACACCTCCTTATCCAGCAATGAAAAATATCTTTTGATCCGCATAAAAGATAATGGTGCAGGAATTAAGCCCGAACTCATGGAAAAAATCTTTACCCCATTTTTTACCACCAAAATCTCAGGTACCGGCTTAGGTTTACCCATGGTTCAAAAAATCATTGCCTCACATAAAGGGCACATAAGTATCAAAAACAACCAACATGGTTGCGGTGTCACTGTCGAAGTTGCACTGCCCGTTAACTGAAAAACCACCTATGACAGAAAAAATCCTCATTGTTGAAGATGAATTAAACCTACGTAAACTGCTATCCATCATATTATCGCAGGAACATGATCAAGTTATCACCGTTGATAATGCTGAGGAAGCCATGTCCATCATTCAGCAGCAACCCATTGATCTCATCCTCATGGATAATCGCTTACCAGGAATGTCTGGATTAGAAGCATTGAAACAAATTAAAGAAGCTGATCCAGATATATTTATCATCTTGATGACTGCCTATGCGGGAGTGGATACCGCGGTCGAGGCGCTTAAACACGGTGCCATTGATTACATCGTTAAACCTTTCGATCTTAATGATTTGAAAGCACTGGTAAAACGAACATTAGAATTAGGTAAAGCCAAAAAACAGGGAATCAACTTATCCCCTAAAATTGAATTATCAACCTCAGATAATAAAGGTCATATACTCACCAATAGCCCCAACATGATGGAACTGTGCCGCAATATAGCTAAAGTTTCTCAGACCAAAACCACCGTACTGATTACCGGTGAAAGTGGTACCGGAAAAGAATTGGTGGCCAAAACCATTCACTACTACAGCACCCGATCAACCGGACCATTTATCAAAGTAAACTGTGGTGCACTTCCCGAAACCTTATTAGAGAGTACCCTCTTCGGACATGAAAAAGGCTCTTTTACAGGTGCATACCAACGTCAAAAAGGCTTGTTCGAACGCGCGCATCTAGGCACACTTTTTCTGGACGAAGTTGCCGAAATGTCCACCAATCTCCAAGTAAAACTACTGCGGGTTATTCAAGAGAAAGAGTTTGAACCCATCGGCGGTAACAAACCGATTAAAACCGATTTCAGACTGATTGCAGCCACCAACCGAAGCTTACAAGACATGATTTCAAGCGGAGAATTCAGGCAAGATTTATTTTATCGCTTAAATGTGATGGGATTAAGTTTACCGCCCTTACGTGATCGCACAAACGATGTCATGCTGTTAGCGCGTTATTTTGCCAATCAGTTTTGTCATGAGAACAACAAAGAATTACTGGACTTCTCCATTAGTGCCGTAGAAGTCCTCAATCAATACCATTGGCCGGGCAATGTACGTGAACTATCCAATGCCATCGAGCATGCAGTTATCATGTCAAACGGTCTATTTATTTATCCACAGGATCTGCCCGAGCACATCCTCACTCAACATAAAACACCAGCATTCAACCCCGATTTTGCAGAAACAGAACAACATGGCGTAACATTAAAAGACAAAGTCAAAAATTACGAAAAAGAACTCATCATCAACGAACTAAAGCGCAATCATGGTCACAGAGAAAATACCGCCAAATCACTTGGAATCAGTAAAAGAACCTTATTGTATAAAATACAAGAATATGAAATTGTAGAAACCATCGTCTAGAATATTCATTCTCACCAGAATAAACAAAAATTATCGGCATAATTTCAACAATTCTCATCCATACCAAGTGAAAAACCAACAAGTTTATCTTTTTCATTATGGAAGGAATAAACCACTAATCACATCATCAACCACAAAAAATTATTCAATTTCGATCATTTACCTGCCATGATTCATCCAAACCCTAATTCGACTACTATTCAATTATCATAAAACCCTAATTATATAGATAATCAACAACCAACGGGGCATGATCAGAAAATTTTTCATCTTTATAAACCATTGCTTGCTGTGCACAAGCGGCCAACTCTGGTGTAGTCAATTGATAATCAATGCGCCAGCCTACATCCTTAGCATATGCCTGTCCGCGATTACTCCACCACGTATAACCGGGTACCTCTGGGTATAGTGTACGCCAGATATCAACCCAGCCTAAATCATCAATGATTTGCGTTAGCCATTGTCGCTCTTCTGGTAAAAACCCAGAGTTTTTGCTATTCCCTTTCCAGTTTTTCAAATCAATATTTTGGTGGGCAATATTCCAGTCTCCACAAATCACAATATCTCGTTGCAAAGCTCGTAATTCACGCAGTAAGGGCAAAAATTTATCCATAAAGCGAAATTTAGCTTGCTGCCTTTCTTCAGAACTACTACCCGAAGGCAAATAAACCGATATCACCGTTAATCGTCCGAAATCCGCTCGTACGTATCGTCCCTCATGATCAAAATCATCCCAACCCAAACCGATTTGAGTAAAATCTGGTTTCACTTTGCTATAAATAGCCACGCCACTATAACCCCTTTTTTCCGCGGTATGCCATATGCCGTACATTTCCAGAGGATTTTTCATCTCTGCTGACATATCTTTTTCCTGAGCTTTTAATTCCTGAACGCACACAATATCTGCCTGAGCTTGAGCCAGATAATTAATCAATCCTTTACTGACGGCAGATCGGATTCCGTTGACATTGACTGATATAATCCGCATTCGGCATGCCCTTTCAAATAATGATAAAATTTAAACAATCACTGATTAAATCATCTATTTTATCATTAAGGATCACCATGTCTGATTTCCGACAGGACTTTCTGCATTTTGCATTAGAACAAAACGTCTTAAAATTTGGGCAATTTACCACCAAAGCTGGACGACAATCACCGTATTTTTTCAATGCCGGATTATTCAATGATGGCTCCAGCATATTACAACTGGCACGCTTTTACGCGCGCTCAATCTTATCCAGCGGCGTTCAATTTGATATGTTGTTTGGTCCAGCCTATAAAGGCATCATTTTGGCAGCAGCTACGGCAATGATGCTTGCCGAGCAAGGTCGAAATGTACCCTATGCTTATAATCGTAAAGAAGTCAAAGATCATGGAGAAGGCGGCGTTCTCGTGGGCGCGCCTTTGCAAGGTAAAGTACTAATCATTGATGACGTCATTTCTGCCGGTACTTCTGTGCGCGAGTCAGTAGAAATTATCCAACAACATGGCGCAACGGCCGCAGGTGTTGCCATTGCGCTTGATCGAATGGAAAAAGGCAATAGTGATCATTCTGCAGTGCAAGAAGTGGAACAGCAATTTCAAATCCCAGTTATCCCGATTGCTACATTAAAAGATTTACTCCAGCTATTAGAAAGTGATGCCAAACTGGCGGAATACCGCCAGCCGGTTTCAGCCTATCGTCAGCAATATGGTGTATAGAAAAAACCTGAAAGAAATGTAAAAAATGGCTGGATGACTCTCAAGCATATTATTCTACTGCTAAAGCATTAGAGCGAACATACATGAATTTTGACTACCTCTTGACTCAGTATGGTTATTTGGCCATTTTTTTATGTAGTATTTTTGAAGGTGAAACCATTTTAACCTTAGCCGGATTCTTTATCCACAAAGGCTATCTGCATTTTTTTCCTGCTATGTTAAGTGCGGCTTGTGGTGGAATGTTAGGTGACCAGCTGTGCTTTTTTCTAGGGCGTTACTATGGTAGCCGTTTGTTGAAACATTTTCCCAAACTGACCCCCATGGTGGAGAAAACCGACAAAATGCTTTATAAACATAGTTCACTTATTATCATTTTAGTGCGCTTCATGTATGGTGTTCGTATTGCCGGCCCCATAGCTATCGGAATGAGTAAAGTTCCTTTCCTTCGTTTTGCTTTATTTAATATGATTGGTGCCCTACTCTGGGCTTTATTGATACTGAGTTTTGGTTTTATATTTGGTGAATCTACACATTGGATATTAGCTAAATATCAACATTATGCAAGATTAATCGTCATCATTGCGATTATCTTAATACTACTCATTATCATGGCAGCACTATACCTAAAACAGCGTCACAAAAAAAAATCCTCTAACTGAAATCATTTACCCCTAATCAAATCGGTAGATACTCAAACTGCTCTAACACAAATGTTGTGTTTTCATTCACTTAAAACTTTAGAAAATTCATTTATCATAAATATCCAAGACGAATTTGACTTTTTTGAATGCAGATAACCAATTATAAAAAGAAGATTGAAACATCTGAGCAAAATAACTTTAATACAATAATTGCCAGCGACTCAGTATCGTAATAAATCAAAAAATAAACATTTAGGAAATGTAGCATGATACTGATCACAAAATTTTTCAAACTGCTTATTTTCTAATCAATGAATGAGTACTATAAAAAAATCAAAATATAACGCTAACCCTATATGGATTTTCAGCAAAAAAACCAAAAAATCTGCTCGAAATGCAGACCAATTTCTAAATGCTTTTAGCTAAATTTCATTGATGAACGACCACTTAACCTGAACAAAATAATTCTCAATGTCTAGTGCAAATTCCGAATAACTTAACCCCTTATCATTAGCCAAATATTAAGTCAGATGACACAAAAGCAAAACAAAAAACCCGCCGAAGCGGGTTTAATTTCAATACTGAGATAAACTCAAATTAGAATACGTGTTTCAGACCAACACCAAATGCAGTGGTTTTCTCTTTGCCTTGGTTTTCACCTAAGCCTTCACGTAACCATCCAGCCTGAACGTTAGCAGTAGTACTTTTAGAGAAACTGTAATCAGCACCTAACACAACCTGATCGTATTTGGTGTTTTTCTCTTTAATACCATTAATTTTAACGTTAAAGCCGTGAGCATAAGACAATTTCGGGAAAATGTTACCGAAATGATAACCTACAGTCAAAGCAGCTTCCTGCCCCTGATTGTCCACGGTCAAGTCATGGTCACCAACATCAATTTTTTCTTTAGAAGCCGGATCAACGATACTCAAATTGTTCAGACCACGGAAGTAAGAGCTGGTATTCTTAGTGAATTGATAGCCCACTGCTACAAATAAATTGTCAGCATCGTAACCACCTTCAATCCGGTGCACCTGCCCGTCTTTCATATCCTTATTCAAACGATCTAACTTAACAGCAGAGTTTTTCAGATAATCAAAACCATATTTGGCAAAGTATCCGGCATTTTGGTAATTCAGACCAACACTGTACTTATCCCCGGCGCCAATACCACGCTCGTATTCCGCATTGCGATCACCGTCATTGACGTTATCACGTGGAGAATATAAAACATCGAAGTTAAAGCCCGCAAAATCAGGAGAATTGTAAGCAATACCGACATAGCGCTCACCAGTACGAGTAAATTTACCCAAACCTAAAACCTGATTATTGTATTCCCATGGATCAACAACATCCATATTAGCTTTCATGGCATTGCTGATGCGACCGGCTCGTACCGTACCGAAATCACTTTGCAAACCAATAAAAGAGTCACGGTTAGCCAAGTTATCAGCTTTATCATTATTGTTGCCTAAATGAATAGCTGATTCTACCTGCCAGATAGCTTTCAGACCGTTGCCTAAATCTTCAGAGCCTTTAAAACCGATTCTTGAACCGTAGTCCGCAATACCATTCTGGTATGGACCACGACTTTCCCCACTAGTTTTAGTTGAAGAAGTTTCATAGCCTGCTTTCATTTGGCCATATAAAACAACCTCTGCCATAGCAGCAACCGGTAATGTAGTTAAAGCTAAAGCAATCAGGGTTTTTTTCATTACTGTATTCCTAATTTCAATGTCAAAAACACAAACTTCAAAAACCAAATGAAGCACTTTTGAAGTTTTACATCTATCGTCAAAATGACGAGTGAGCGGAATATATAGAGCGGATATTAAAAAAGCAAACCAGTGGCGGTGATTTCAAGCATGTGAAAATTCTACCGATAGCTGATTAAGTAAAATAAATATAAATCGATATCAGAAATGTTTTTTAAATAATCGATATAACCATTAAATTAGCGTTTTAATGCACTCATTCATGCATTAAGTTCACACTAATCACCATCTGCAATATATTCTTATATGTTTGAAAAATATTATTTAGAAAATTCAAATGCAACACTTGAATCATCCATATTGGCAAGTAACATTGAGCTACTCGCTGAAATGGCTACGCATGCAATGAATTAGAAGTGTTTGCGTTTAACGATGGAAGATAAGAATCCGTCATGATGAATTATTATTCAGTATCTATAAGCTGGTTTATTTATTCCCTATGACACTATTTTGAAAACACTCCCTTTTTTTGAAAGTTTTCATCGGCTGGGTTTTACGCTTAACTCACTCTGCAATATCACCCTAAACAGTTCTGTTAGCAGAAACGCAATGGAAATAGATTACGCTCTGTTATTCTTCAGCCAGACTTTTCAAACTGCTGTTACAGTAAAAAAGCTGCTCCCTACTAACGCATGGGAATTATTGAACTGGTTAAATGATAAATAGATTTAAAAAGCCAACTTTTACCCGGTCTTTTTTTAAAGGGTTTATTTATTTCGACACTTCAAATCTATTATCTTTAGCACTTAATATATAGGGCTTTCAATATCTTCTGCTAAAATTTCACACAAAAAAACCCTCTTCTACCCCATAACCAATATTTTTTTTGTCTCATCTATATTGGGAACATAGAATACATCTTTTGTAGTATCTGTTTTCCACTTATAAAGACATTGAATAAAGAACACATCTACAAATATTATCTGAATAGCATAATTATGCGAAAAACCTGATTTACCTCCTATTATTAAATTTCCTTTTAGATTGACAATTTCAAAATCACACCAATGGTAATTTTTAATAAAATATTGATTTTAAGATAGTATTTTCGATTTTCAAGGACATTTTAAAGGTTTATCAATATGTGAAGTCAATGCTGCGGTATTAAAGTTAGGCTTAAGATCTCCCAATTTTGTTTTTTCACATAAACCTTTTTCAGAATACCAATGATCATCAGTGGATAAATAATCCATAAAATTGATTTAGCATGATTCGCTTAATTCGAGCATGTATTTGGATCATACAAATTTAAAATTTAAATTTCTGGATCATAGAAATGATTTATCAGATTTAAAATTTGCCTGAAATGGAGTAAATATACCCAGAAAGCTTATTACCTAAAGAGTTTAGTATTGATTTCAGAGCAATGCCCGTATACGGAAAAATACCTTTTTATTTTATTAAATAATACTTAATATTTTATTCTTGTATTATTTTAAAATGAAACAACCACTAACAAGTTGAGCAACACCTTTTACTTTCTATGCGATTGCGAAGATACTCTAGCTAAAAACTAAATGAATTTTTAATAAACTAATCCCCAACTAAGAACAGTTTTAATTGTTCAATAGTCGGGGATCAATTTTAAGAACTAATCAGTATGTATTAACAACTAATTAGAATACGTGTTTCAGACCAACACCAAATGCAGTGGTTTTCTCTTTGCCTTGGTTTTCGCCTAAGCCTTCACGCAACCAACCAGCCTGAACGTTAGCAGTAGTACGTTTAGAGAAGCTGTAATCAGCACCTAACACAACTTGATCGTATTTGGTGTTTCTTTCTTTAGTACCGTTGATTTTAACGTTAAAGCCGTGAGCATAAGACAATTTCGGGAAAATATTACCGAAATGATAACCTACAGTCAAAGCAGCTTCTTGACCAGAGTTGTCCAACACTACTTCGTGATCACCAACTGAAAGATTACCATTATTCAATGCAGAGAAATGAGAAGTGGTGTTTTTAGTGAATTGGTAGCCTAAACCAACAAACCAGTTGTTAGCATCATAACCACCTTCTAAACGATGTACTTGGCCATCTTTTAGATCATCGTGATCGGTATAAACTCTCAAACCAGAGTTTTTCAGATAGTCCATGCCATATTTAACATAGAAACCACTGTTTTTGTAGTTTAAGCCCAAGCTGTATTTATCGCCAGAACCAATTCCTCTAAGATATTCAGTTTTACGATCGCCACCATTTGCATTATCGCGAGGAGAATACAATAAAGAGAAATCAAAACCAGCCCAGTTTGGAGAATTATAGGCAATACCTACGTAACGTGCGTCAGTACGAGTAAATTTACCCAGACCTAATGCATCGCTATTGTATTCCCATGCATCTACATCATCCATATTGGCATTGATCGCATTGCTGATACGACCGGCACGAACAGTACCAAATCTATCATGTTGTAAACCAATGAAAGAGTCACGGTTAGCTAAAGTGTCGCTGCTACCATTACCGTTACCTAAATGAATACGAGATTCAACTTGCCAGATAGCTTTCAGACCATTACCCAGATCTTCAGAACCTTTTACACCAATACGAGAACCGTAATCTGCGATTCCGTTCAGGTATGGATCTCTGTCTGCTCCAGTAACTTTAGAAGAATTTACTTCATAGCCTGCTTTCATCTGGCCGTACAAAACAACCTCAGCCATAGCGGCAACCGGCAAAGTGGTCAAAGCCAAAGCAATCAGGGTTTTTTTCATTGCTGTATTCCTTTTCTATGTCGAAAAAACAAACTTCAAAAACCTAATGAGCTTTTAAAGTTTTGCATTAATCGCCGCATTAGCGATTTCATGGCTATTAATATAATGCTTTAGTTGCAAAAAAACAATTTCATTTGCAAACACACAACACTTTGTTGGGACTGAAAATATATCCAAAGTACAATTTACTACTTTAATTACTTATAAATCAATAATTTAAATTGATTATAAATAACCATATTGCGCTTTAATTGACCTTTTATTGTGTTGCAAATTTTCAACACAACTAAAATGATAATGGTTATTTTAGCGTATGCATATTTATTAAAGAGCATTCATCCACTTACTTTTTAATTTAATTAATATCTTTAAGACTAAGTGTTGATATTCTAACTATCGGATACAACTATGCAGTGTTAGTACAAATATTTATCACATCAAAATCTAATTTAAATTTAGGGGTAGAACATTAACCAGTTATTTAGGTCATAACTTTTTTAAGGTCGCTTTTTAAAGATAAAATGAGCAAGATGTAAGACGACTATTTCAGTTGTGAAAACATAAAAATCACTCAAAGTTGTTTTCACTTCTGAGAGTTGAATTATTTTTTAGATCAAATCTCGCTTAATCAAATGTTCGGGGTAATTTTGACATCGGCAAGATCTCACTAATGATGATTCAATCCGTCTCAACTAGATAAAACACTCTTCAATCACATATACCGATAAAAGTAAAAGCCTGAATACACAGACTCGACACTCAGAGTACGACATGTATTCAGGCAAAAATATTTTACAATCAGAAAATCAGTAATCCACTAGCCATTTATTTTTGTTTCTATCTGCTCCATAACGAATGAAGTCGCCAAAACTTCTGTGGAAGATTCAATTTGAACATCATTACGACGGCGTTTTGCTGTCGCATTCGGAACATGCTCTTCCAGGGTATCTGTATTAGGAATTTCTGACTGTACAGTATGTGTTTCAATCAATTGCAACGGGCCAAGATCAATGATGTGTTGCAAATCGATCGGGGACTCATTAATCGTGTTTAATATGCTATATGAATTCGAATTCAGCTCTGGAGTTGTTCCCAATTCGACAGAATTATCACGATTAATTGCGTTATCCTGCTGTATTCGTACATCACCCTGCTGATTGATCACCATGGAAACTATATATTGAACCTGCAGTACAGCCTGCTGTACGATCTCTTTTTCGTCATTGGTTGCTGAAGAGGCAGGTAAATGGCCATCATTTTTCATCTTGCCGAAGGTTTCTTGTGGCGCTAGAACTTGTTCAGTAACCTGTTGCACCTGATTAACGATGGCATGAATATCCAAATATCGGGTAATTTTGTTAGCCGAAGGAATATAACGACGATTTTTTTTACCATTTTGGCGACGATTGTCTTTTTGATGACGTGTTCGATTGCGTTTACCATGGTTATCATCCACGGCTAAATTAACCAGTAATGGTTCTTCATGCTGAACATCAGCAAATGCTTCTTCGGCAACCAAATTTAAATGTTCAGTATCGGATTTACGTGTTGAACGTTGACGACGGCGACGCTTGTTCTGACCATCATCTTTAACATCATTAGATCCTTGCGTTTGATTACCACAGTCGAATGGGATAATTAAATCCGCTGACTCAATATTATTTTTTTCTTCGTTGCGTTTACGTCGATCATTGGATCGATTGTCCGAATATTTATCCGCTGAAGTTTTACTAGCCGTTTCCACCGCATCATTTTTCTTAGTGGCCGACGTTTTTTTAGCTTGTTTATTAACTTGACCCGGACGTCTATCTGCAGTTTGTGGTTTACGCGTTCTTTTATTTCCAGCAATTGATTTTGCAGATTTATCTGATTTTTTGTCGACATCAGTTGAATTATCTGAAGTCTTTTCTGTCCCAATCAAATTTTGCCACCAGCCGGATAATTTTTTCCACCAGCTATCTGAAGTTACTTTCCTGCTAACCGATGTTTTGGCTATGACCGGAGCAGGTTGACTATGTTGAATACCTTTCACTGCTGCTTCAGGTTTCACTGGTTTATTTTGACCAATGGAAAAAGGCAATTCACCCGTATCCTCCGGCACTTTTACTTGGTGATAACTGGGGATGGTGTTTTCTTCAACATTATCGGTACGTACGCGCGTAACACTATAATGAGGATTTTCCAGATGAATATTTGGAATAAGTAATACACACAGATCTAAACGCTCTTCGAGTCCAAACAATTCTGCCCGTTTTTCATTCAACAGAAATGTTGCAACATCTACTGGTACCTGAACCCGCACTTCAGCGGTATTATCCTTCATCGCCTCTTCTTGGATAATACGCAATACATGTAGAGCAGTTGATTCAATACTGCGTATAAACCCAGTACCGGCACAGCGTGGACAAATGGTGTGACTACTTTCACCTAATGATGGCTTAAGACGTTGGCGAGAGAGTTCCATTAAACCAAAGCGTGATAATTTGGCCATTTGTACCCTCGCCCGGTCTTTTCTCAGGGCATCACGTAAAGTATTCTCTACGTCGCGCTGATTCTTGCTGTTCTCCATGTCGATGAAGTCAATCACCACCAAACCGCCAAGATCCCGCACACGCATTTGTCGAGCTACTTCTTCTGCCGCCTCCATATTGGTTTTGAAAGCAGTATCTTCAATATCCGCACCACGCGTTGCTCTGGCTGAATTGACATCAATAGAAACTAAAGCTTCGGTATGATCAATAACAATAGCTCCACCAGAAGGCAATGAAACTTCACGCGAAAAGGCTGACTCTATCTGTTGTTCAATTTGAAAACGAGAAAACAGCGGTGTGTGATCAGTATAATGTCTCAATCGGCTAGTATATGCCGGCATAACATAGGACATGAATTCACTAATCTGATCATACACATCTTGTGAATCAATTAAAATTTCACCAATATCAGGCTGAAAATAATCTCTTATTGCACGAATCAACAAAGAGCTTTCCATGAACAGCAAATAGGGTTCATTATGATGTGCAGCGGCCTGTTCAATAGCACGCCACAATTGCACCAAATAATTTAAATCCCACTGCAATTCTTCACAACTACGACCTATCCCTGCTGTCCGCGCAATTAAACTCATGCCATTTGGAACATTGAGCTCACTCATAGCTTGTTTAAGTTCTTGCCGATCTTCACCTTCAATCCGGCGCGAAACACCTCCTCCTCGGGGATTGTTAGGCATCAAAACCAGATATCGTCCAGCCAGACTAATAAAGGTAGTTAAGGCTGCACCTTTGTTACCGCGCTCATCTTTTTCAACCTGAACGATAACTTCAATGCCTTCGGTCAAAACATCCTGTATGCGGACTCTTCCACCCTCATAATTTTGAAAATAGCTACGTGATATTTCTTTAAAAGGTAAAAATCCATGGCGATCAGTACCATAATCGACAAAACACGCTTCCAGTGAAGGTTCGATTCTGGTAATAATACCTTTATAAATATTTCCCTTACGCTGTTCCTTACCCAGCGTTTCGATATCCAGATCAATTAGATTCTGTCCATCGACTATTGCCACCCGCAACTCTTCTGCCTGCGTGGCATTAAATAACATTCGTTTCATGAAAACCTCGTTATCTACACTGACGAGGCGTTGTAATTAGTATTTGACACCCTAAGCCTTGCCTTCATTCATTACTGATGGCAAAACAAACAGGCTTTCATCATAAAGAAGGTAATAAAGAACATGTCGACGTGCTTAATACATATTCAGCACGAACGGCGCAACTGAGCAGCATCTACACTGCAGCGCTTATATAAGATAGCCATTCTTCTGTTATTTTGTCAGGTGCTCGGGCACTTTTGCAGCTGCGCAATCAGGTTTTGTCATTCCTTCTCACGTCTTAAACCGAGGCTTGCCACCCGATGGAGTCAAACTTAATTACTAACCCTTATTATTGACGGCTGGTCAACAACTTGGGGAAATACGCCTGCAACAGTGCGTTTTTCCAGTAAATTCGTTAACATTTCATTTTTTTGTCGCAAAATACTAGCATTTCACGACAATAGGCAAAATGCGCCTTTTTCTGTTCAGTACCAATTGCCACTATGAGTTCGGCTATAATAACTGATGACTTCTATTAATTTATAAAAGCTTACGGATTATAAGCAAGATGACAGTTTTAAGCAAAGATTCAGTGCAATTTTTATGTGTCAGCTCAGAAAATGCTGGCCAGCGTTTGGATAATTTTTTGATACGAGAATTAAAAGGTGTACCTAAAAGTCATATCCAGCGGATTATCCGCAGTGGTGAGGTACGTCTAAATAAAAAGCGCTGCAAAGGTACTGATCGCATAGCAGCTGATGATGAGATTCGCTTACCACCTATTCGGGTTTCTACTAAAAACCCCTCTTTTTCCAACCAAGATATTCCCAATAAAGAATTTGAGGTAGTTTACGAAGATGATGTGCTCTTAGTGATTAATAAACCTGCTGGTATTGCTGTACATGGCGGCAGTGGTGTGAGTTATGGCGTGATTGAGCAGCTTCGCCATTCTCGTCCACAAGCACGTTATCTGGAACTGGTACATCGATTAGATAAAGATACCAGCGGTTTATTGATGATTGCCAAAAAACGCAGTGCTTTGGTTAAGCTACATGAGTCCATCCGTATGAACCACCCACATAAGGTTTATTTGGCTTTGGCTGTCGGTAATTGGAATGAAAAGGTTCGTCAGATCAAATTACCCTTAATTAAATACACCGGTGCTCAAGGAGAAAAAATGGTCCGCGTTGCCGCTAAAGATCAACAAGGACAAAAAGCACATACTTTGTTTAAAGTACAACAATCTTATGCTGGAACTTTATTACATCAAAGCGGCATCTCGGCTTTAACATTATTAGAAGTGACATTAAAAACTGGGCGCACTCATCAGATTCGCGTACATATGCAATCTCAACAATGTCCTATAGCGGGTGATGAGCGATACGGGGATTATCAAATCAATAAACGATTACAAAAAATAGGGTTAAAAAGGATGTTTTTGCATGCATCGGAATTGACTATTCATCACCCAATAACTGGAGAGATCTTACAACTTTGTGCACCACTACCAGATGAACTTAAAAATTTTTTACAAAAATTGCCAGCTCTATCTAAGCATTCAGATTAAATAAGGGATTGATTTTGTCATTTTATTTGATCATATTCTGTAACCACTTTTTAAATTCTTCTCCATACTGATCATGACGCAAACTATATTCGACAAAAGTTTTCATATAACCCAATTTATCACCACAATCATGTGAATAACCATTGATAACAAAAGCATCAACGTCTTCCTGCTTAATCAATGCAGCAATAGCATCGGTCAATTGAATTTCCCCTCCTACTCCAGGAGTCGTTTTTTCTAATAATGACCAAATGTTTGCAGATAAAACATAACGACCAACTACAGCAAGATCCGAAGGTGCTTCCTCAATTAACGGTTTCTCTACAATATTCTTAATTGGTATACTACACCCAGCTTCAGTTTTCATACCATTACAATCAGCGATACCATATTTGTTGACTTCACTGGCAGGTACACGCTCTACCATAATCTGGCTATGATTAGTTTGCTCAAAACATTTTACCATTTTAGCCAAATTATCAGTGTTCAGATTACAGGAAAAATCATCTATCAATACATCTGGTAAAAGCACGGCAAATGACTCATTACCAATCACGGGTCGGGCACACAAGATCGCCTGACCAAGTCCATTGGCCTTTGGTTGATGAACCTGAATCAGATTGACATCGGGCGGGCAGATTTGACGTAAATTCTCTAGTACATCATTTTTGCCTTTATCCTGTAACAAACTTTCCAGTTCGAATGCGGGATTAAAATGATTAATTATAGCCGTTTTAAGACTATGATTAACCAAAACAATATCTTTGATACCAGCCGCAACACATTCTTTGACAATATATTGAATCAATGGTTTATCTACTAACGTCAGCATTTCTTTGGGAATGGCTTTTGTAGCTGGTAACATCCGCGTTCCAAATCCTGCCACAGGAATCACTGCTTTCATTTATTTCCTTAATTTTGATTGGATTTAATTTAAAGTATATAAAAAATCTGAATTGAAAAATAGCTGGTAAGTCTATTTTGAGCCATCATGCAAAGACACATGATGGCTTTTAAAATTGGTTATCTGTTGTTCGATCATGGCAACATAATTAAATTTTTATGTATACAAAATCATGCACCAATATTTTTTTAGGCTAGTTTTGACAAGGATTGGAATACTTCAGCTATCACCAAAGCTCCTGGATCGATAACACCTTTCAAATTATCTTGATTAACATAAGATGATCGCCCTGCTCCAGCCTTACTCATCGCTGCTGTTTTTTCAGCACCATATTGTGCCGCATCTGCAGCCTGCTCAAATCCGTCTTTTTGCCATGCCTGCAATGCAGGTTGTAAAGCATCGATCAAGGTTCGGTCACCCACATCGGCACCGCCATAAAGCTTCATCTGTTCCAGTCCAAACCAAAATGCATCTACTAGTGATTCACCTTTGAGCATATGTTGCCCTGCTGCGGTAAAGAAAATCGACATTAACACGCCACTGGATCCGCCCATAACAGTCGCTAATCGATCTCCTATCAACAAAAGCAATTGTGGTACATCATTAAGAGGTAATTGTTGTTTTTCCAAGAGTAAGGCAATATCCTGAGCACCATGAGCAAAAGTGGTTCCAGTATCTCCGTCTCCTACCTTAGCATCCAGAGCATTAAGCTGATTTTCCAGATTGATGAGTGTGGATGTTATGGTTTTAAGAACAGTAGCTATTTGAGTATTTTCAGAATATGAATAATTGATGTTTTTAGCCACAGCCGTTTGAGTCAGGGTGGGTAAAGGGGCAAAAGCAACAGGATTTTGCCAGCCTAGGGTCTCCACAGGTGCTTTTATGGCCTGTTCAAAAAAATCATTTAGTTTTAATAATGACAGGGAAAAACCCTTCATGTCCAAAGAAGTGACCAAGGGTGCAGGCCCGATAAGATAATCAATCTGATCGTGTAAATTTGAATGTGCCAATTCTCGCGTTAGAACAGCCATTTCCAATGCCGAAACACCACCCAGATTATTGATCATGACAGCAAATCGACCAGTACCGGCATATTTTTGTAACTGTTCGACCATGGTAGCAATAACAACTTTACTGTTTTGAGTAGTTATTACTGATCCACCAGGCTCTCCATGTATACCAAGCCCTAATTCACAACCATTTGTCTCAATTACTCTTTTTTCCTCATGACCAGGTAAATGGCAACTCTGCATAGCCACGCCGAGGCTCCATAATTGATCACAAGTTTGTTGAGCTAAATCGCGGATTTCAGCCAAGCATTTTCCAGCTTCCGCCGCAAAGCCTGCAATTTTATGAACCAATACGGTACCGGCAATACCTCGTGGCTGATGATTATCTGGTAAGGCCACATCATCTGCAACGATGACCATTTCAACATTTAAACCCATTGCTTTGGCTTTTTCAGCAGCCAAGCCAAAATTCAATCTATCTCCAGTATAATTTTTTACGATTAATAAACAACCATGCTCACCTGTTACAGCGACGATAGCATTCAAAACCGCATCAACACTTGGGGAGGCAAACAAGTCACCGCATACTGCTGCAGTCAACATCCCTTTGCCCACAAATCCAGCATGTGCTGGCTCATGTCCAGACCCTCCGCCAGAAATAATCGCAACACGACTTTTATCCCAATCTTGTCTTACAACTACACGGATCGCTGGATCAATATCCAGTTTGACAAGATTAGCGCGTGGAGCAGAAATAATTAAACCTTCGATCGCATCATTCACTAAGTGTTGACGATCATCATAGAAAAATTTGGACATATGATTTGATAACCCCAAAAATAATTTACGTGACCAATAATATTTAACTCGAAAATAAATTTTTTATGGTTACAACTGTATACTAATCACATAGGCATACTACCTAGCAGAACATAATTGATTATTTCGGAAACAATATGGCAAAAATATCAAATTAATTTGTATTATAACAATCAAATTGCAACAGTTACGCTTAATCGATCATATGTCAAATTCTAAGCAATAATATATCATCATTATACTTATATATAAAATTTTATAGCTTCAACTGATTAATAATGCAAAATCTTTAGCAAAAATCTTACAAGCAAACCTCACCCAAATTACATTATCAAAAGTGTCTCATCTTAAAAAAATAAATAATTATTTATAAAAATTTATGCGTTTAATCTTTATGAATAATGATCTAGCAAAATATAACATATTTTTCAAATATTTTGTCAACATCATCAAACCCATATATAATTTCTTGTCCTAATTTCATTATTATTAGCCATCATTGTAATCTCGGTTATATAGTGCATAATGAAACCATTTTTGTGTAACTTAGTGACTATTGATATCTTAAAAAAAACTTGAAAGCTCACCTAAATGAAAAATGACAAAATGGATTTTACCAATCACGATCACAATAATAATATCAATAATTGGGAACGTGGCATACTGGAAAAACTCTTACTCGAAGTTTATAAAGTCCAACAACGCACCCGTATGTGGCGTTGGGTATGGCGCATATTTTGGATATTTTTGCTTTTAATAATAATCAGTGGAATTTTTGGTACGAAAAGTGAGGTAAAAATAAGAGAAAACCATACTGCCGTAATAGATTTAAGTGGCGTCATTGATAGCGAAACCAACCAGGCGGATGTGTTACATGAGGGTTTGGAGAATGCCTATAAAGCCAAAAATGTAAAAGGAATTATTATCCGCGCCAATAGTCCTGGTGGTTCGCCAGTTATATCCAGTATTGCCTACCAAGAAATTCGCAATATGAAGGCGAAGAACCCCAATATACCAGTATATGTCGTTATTGAGGACATGTGTGCATCTGGTTGTTACTATATCGCCAGTGCTGCTGACAAAATTTATGCTGATCAATCAAGTTTAGTTGGCAGTATCGGGGTCATTGGCAGCAGCTTTGATTTTACCGGCCTGATCGAAAAACTAGGTATTAAACGTCGTGTAAAAATTGCTGGCAATAATAAAGATATGGGTGATCCGTTTGTTCCCGAAACCCCTGAACAACAGCAAATTTGGAAACAAATGTTGAGTAGCATTCACAACCAATTTATCAATGCTGTTAAGCAAGGCCGAGGAAACCGTTTGAAGTATACTGAAAATCCTGACGTTTTCAGCGGTCGGGCCTATACCGGAGAAGAAGGTAAAGCAGTAGGTCTAATAGATGATTATGGCAATATTTATACTATTTCACGCGATGTCATCAAGGCACCAGTGTTGGTCAATTACACACCGGATAATAAATGGAGTAAATTACTCGGTCGACACTTAAGTAGTGAATTACAACATAATATTCAGGGAATGATGCAGAAACCCTGGTAATATAAAAGCTGTCCTCCACGGACAGCTTTTTTTACTAAAAGTAAATAAGAGACGATTTTTATTCTATAGGTTCTTTGCAGCAAAACTGCATGAATCACTCTAAATCTCCAGCAAATTAGCCTAGATGACTGAAGGTATAAAAGACTTCATTGCGAGCATGTCACCTGGAAGGCTACCAATTACAGCACAACCTGTACTATTTAATGTTAGTTTTTTTTATCAAGCCATCATCAATTAATCCATAACAACTTAGCCGATTGAAGCGAAAGCATGATTTAATTAATGTCTAATTAACTTTCCTGTTTAGTCTGTTTGGCAAAACATGTAATTGCATAATAAATGTCATCAATATCAATATAAATTTTCAATTAAATAACAAATTTATGCACCGTATACTGTTTTAAATTGATAAATTAACCAGTAAATAAACAGATTTAAAACGCCATAAATAAGTTTAAGACAACCATCTGTGTCAAGTTTGTATACATGCCCTGAATACATGCTGAATGTTGTGTTGCTCAGCCTATATAAATGAACGCCATAACCACTCAATTAATCTTAGCTAAACCAACTGATCCTTATCTAACTTGATGATAAATTTACAGGCGTTCCTCTTTGCCATAAATTCATCCCGCTTCTCTTTTATTAATAAGTAATTTGGAATTTTTTCTCTATAAATAGTAAGAATTTATCCTGCCCCTTTTGTCAATGAAATTCTAATTAGGTTGCGTGATTACCATCTATACCCTATTCGTAAATTATTCTAGATTTATTAAACCTTAATTAAACATTCCCTCATATTCCTCTATATTTATGAATTCAACACCTGTGGGATTTAGTTTTTTGATCTTATCAATTACTGATTTATGATATAAATAAATTCCTGGTTCTTCTAATAATCTCCAGCCCAAACGTCTCTTTAAGGTATTTTTTTTAGAACTTCTTTATCTAAGACATATTTGTTAATAAAGTACATATTACATTCTTCATCGTATTCATAATCAGATTTCTCTTTATCCAAAGCTTCAAACGTATTACTATCAACGTAAATACAGTAATAATTATTAATGTAGCCTCCTTTTCTGTCTGAAAGCTCTATCGGAAGAATACGCACACCTTCCATATCCATAGCTAACATTATGTTGGCTATTTTTTTAATTACAAAATCTTTAGAGCCTGTTAAATAATCGGCCAATATAGGACATTTGGGTAAAGGATCTCCCAATTGAGCCTTGATTATTTCTTTTCTTTGATCTAAGAGATCAATCATTGGAAAAGCCTGATCTCCTTTAGGCATCATGAAATAATATTCAAAATCTTTCATATTTTATTTTTCATCTTCTTTAATGCAGATATTAAAAAGTATGCTTTATTCCGAATTGTGCACATCAAAGATATTATCAAATTGAATCTAAAAAATATCTTCTGCTACAGTATAAATAATTAGATTGGCTATAATCAATTTCAACATAGCTAGCGGGGACTTCTTTCCTGCGCTATGATAGTCATGCTTTGAATTGTGTCGTTATCAGATTACTTTGCTCAATTCTTACCCCTATATGAAAGAATTTAACAAAGTAATTTAATAAATCGAAAGCAAAAAACATGAATAACAACGATATACCGTTGCCAAAGGATATTGAGCGCCCGACAGAAACTGTTTTAGTCAACATCACCCCTCAGGAAACCAGAGTAGCTGTATTAGAAGAGAATACCTTATGTGAAATCCATATTGAACGCAATGAAGGGCACGGATTAGTAGGTAATATCTATCTTGGTATCGTACGTCGCGTCCTTCCCGGAATGCAAAGTGCATTTATCGATATTGGACTTGAGCGTGCAGCATTTCTTCATATAGTAGATGTTCTTGAACAGCGTCAAAACCCCGATCAGCCACAACGGATTGAACGCATGCTGTTCGAAGGGCAATCTATTTTAGTGCAGGTCATTAAAGATCCGATAAATACCAAGGGAGCCCGATTATCCACCCAAATTTCACTGGCTGGCCGTTTTCTGGTTTACCTACCCCAAGATCAACACATAGGTATTTCACAACGCATTGAAGATGAAGATGAAAGAAATCAGCTTCGTGAGCGATTAGAAAATCTACTCCCAGCAGATAACCACCAAGGCTTCATTATCCGTACCAGTGCTGAAACAGCCACAGACTGTGAACTAGAGGCTGACATTAGCTATCTGACAAAACGATGGCAAAATATACTTTACCTTTCTCGTACCAGCCCTCCAGAGACATTGTTATATCAGGATTTACCTCTTAGTTTACGGGTATTACGTGATATGTACAGCGATAACATCGATCATATTTATGTGGATTCAACCATGAACTATGAGCGGATGTTGGATTTTGCTAATCAATATGCACAAGGTGCAGCAGACAAGCTCGTTTTATTTCAGCAAGATTGCCCATTATTTGAAAAACATGATATTGAGTCAAAAATCAATCAAGCTCTACAGCCTCGCGTAAATCTTAACTTTGGTGGTTACATTCTGATTGAATCCACCGAGGCCATGACAACCATAGATGTGAATACTGGAGGATTTGTTGGCGCACGGAATTTTGAAGATACTATCTTCAAAACTAACCTAGAAGCTTGCCATGTCATCGCTCGAGAACTTCGATTACGCAATTTAGGCGGTATTATCATTATTGATTTTATTGACATGCTCAATGAAACTCATCAGCAACAAATTTTGGCTGAGTTGGCACAGGCTTTGGCCTATGACAGAACACGGGTTACCTTAAATGGGTTTACCAGCCTGGGATTGATTGAGCTAACGCGCAAACGCACTCGAGAGAACCTGACACAGATTCTGTGTGAACCTTGTCCAGTTTGTCAGGGACGAGGTAGACTAAAAACCGCCCAAACAGTTTGCTATGAAATTCAACGTGAAATTATTCGTGAAGCACGACGGATTGATGCACCAGAATTCCGTATTTTAGCAGCGCCTAGTGTCATTGATCTGTTTATTGATGAAGAGGCGGTATCTTTATCTATGCTAAGCAAATTTATCGGCAAACCCATATCTCTTGCCGTTGAAACAACGTATAACCAAGAACAATATGATATAGTTCTGCAAATGTAACTGATCAATTAAAAATAGCCGCATGAATCTACTTAATACTTTGCAAGCAGATAGCCTTTGGCAGACCATTCGCAGTGAAACGGAAGCAGCAGTCAGTAATGAACCCATTTTGGCCAGTTTTCTGCATCTTACCGTTTTACGGCATAAGAGTTTTGCGCACATGCTGGCATTTCATTTATCATCCAAGATGTCCAGTGCAGTCATGGATGCACGAGCATTATTTGAGATTTATCTGGAAGCACTACAGCAGGATACGTCCATTTTAAATGCTGCACTGGCTGATATCGTAGCCTACTACCAACGTGACCCAGCCTGCGAAACTTATTCCCTCCCCTTGCTCTATTACAAAGGCTTTCATGCCATTCAAACTCACCGCATCAACCATTGGTTATGGCAACAGCAACGCCACACTTTAGCCTATTTTCTACAAAACCGTGCCTCCGAGGTATTGGGAGTGGATATTCATCCGGCTGCTTCTTTAGGTTATGGGATCATGATTGATCATGGTACAGGCGTGGTAATTGGTGAAACGGCCATCCTCGGCAATAATATTTCGTTGCTTCATGGCGTCACCTTGGGTGGATCTGGCAAACAAAGTGGCGATCGTCACCCGAAAATCAGCGATGGCGTCATGATCGGTGCTAATGCTTCTGTATTAGGAAATATCCGCGTTCATACATGTGCCAAAATCGGCGCAGGCAGTGTCGTAGTTGAAGATGTTCCAGAATATTCAACCGTAGTTGGGGTACCGGCAAAAGTCATTAGTAAAGATGTGAAATGTGAAACTCCTGCTCAAGAAATGGATCAACGGATTTAATTAAAATCATCCAATTATTGAAGGCATTTTATTATTATTTAACACTGATCCTAATTAAATAAAATCATGATTTTAAATATTTTTGGTTTTTTAGTGAGACCTAATCCGACACTTGTACACTGTTTACTTTAAAATCAAATTTAATAGGATTAAGGGTAAAAATAACATTTAACCTCATTATTTCAATAGTTTAAAATAAATTATTTTCCACTAAAAACTCAGCAGAAATGAACTCAG
This sequence comes from uncultured Neisseriaceae bacterium, assembly GCA_945267035.1. Taxonomy (GTDB): domain Bacteria; phylum Pseudomonadota; class Gammaproteobacteria; order Burkholderiales; family Neisseriaceae; genus Snodgrassella. The sequence goes on from CALYOS010000002.1 coordinate 69,368, forward strand.
GGGAATTTGTGCAAAAAATTTCATAATAAATTTAGAAGACAGACAAAACATCTGCCAAAAATTGACTACTAGTACCATCAATCACATTTTCAATGGTGTGGATGCCTAAGATAATAATAAGCAATGCACACAACCACAGTAAACCGTCATTAAACTAATTTTTTAAATTTATTATATAAATTCGATAAATTGATGGAACAAATCATCTATGCACATTCTATGATATGCCAATAATTAGTTACATGTCTAAGATGGTGTAATAGGCTATAACTATTTTTTCCCTTAAACCATAGATTGAGCAAGATTGGTCATAATCCATGTATCAATAAGACTACTTTAAAATATAGTATTAATTGAAAAGGGGGTTTGAATCGTGAAGGTAATGTATAAAAAAACTTAAAATATTCGGCAATCAATAGAACCAAATGAAGAGAGTGTATTTTAAGATATCAAACGGAGAAAATTAAAAATCGCAAATTCTGAAAAAGAATTTGCGAAAATATGGTGGCGAATCAGGGATTCGAACCCCGGACACAAGGATTATGATTCCTCTGCTCTAACCGACTGAGCTAATTCGCCATGTCTCGTCTTTAAGAGAGAGGGCATTATACAATATTTTGATATTCCTGCAAGCTTATTTTGTGATTAATATTTAATTATATGATTTTTATTCATATTTTATTTACAAATAGGTCAGATTTGTTTTTTATCGCTTCACCGGCTTCCTATAAATACCTTTATTATTCGCCATGGGTATTCATGCGCTTTGTGGTACAATTGCGCCATTTTGTATTAAGCCAAATTCTAAGGAATATCATGAGTTTGAAATGTGGTATCGTTGGTTTACCCAATGTGGGCAAATCTACCCTCTTTAACGCCCTCACTCAGTCAGGTATTGAGGCAGCTAATTATCCGTTTTGTACTATCGAGCCAAATGTAGGCATCGTTGAAGTACCAGATGTACGAATGGAAGCATTGTCCAAGATTGTTAATCCAAAAAGAACTCAGCCTGCAATTGTTGAGTTTGTTGATATTGCTGGTTTAGTAGCTGGAGCCAGCAAAGGAGAAGGTTTGGGTAATCAGTTTCTGGCCAATATTCGTGAAACAGATGCAATTGTGAATGTGGTGCGCTGTTTTGATGATGAAAACATTGTGCACGTATCTGGAAAAGTTGATCCGATTGCAGATATTGAAGTGATTGGCACGGAGCTGGCTTTAGCCGACTTAGCCAGTGTAGAAAAAGCCATTATCCGTGAAGGAAAACGTGCAAAATCTGGTGATAAGGAAGCGCAGAAGCTGGTTGCCATACTCGAACGTTTGCAGCAACATTTATTAGAAGGTAAACCAGTACGTGCAGCTAATCTCGATCAGGATGAAATCAATCTAATCAAGCCACTCTGTCTACTTACTGTTAAACCCGCCATGTATGTGGCTAATGTTGCTGAAAATGGTTTTGACAATAATCCACATTTACAACGCCTACAAGAATTAGCGGCTCGAGAAAATGCACCGGTTGTGGCTTTATGTGCGGCAATGGAAAGTGAAATAGCTGATTTGGATGAGGCCGACAAAGCTGAATTTTTACAAGAAATGGGCTTAGAAGAACCTGGTTTAAACCGGCTAATTCGTGCTGGATATGATCTACTGGGTCTGCAAACTTATTTTACCGCCGGGGTACAGGAAGTCAGAGCGTGGACCATTCATAAAGGGGATACTGCCCCACAGGCCGCTGGTGTGATACATACAGATTTTGAACGGGGATTTATCCGCGCCCAAGTCATCTCATATGATGATTTTATTGCGCTAGGTGGCGAAGCTAAAGCCAAAGAAGCTGGTAAAATGCGCGCAGAGGGCAAAGATTATGTCGTGCAAGATGGTGATGTTATTCATTTCTTGTTTAATGTCTAAATAAGCATTTTCGTTTAAGGCAACAGTATAGATATCGCTGTTGCTTTTTTACTTGGCTAGTTTCTAAGGATTTTGTTTCAAGCCATCTTTTTGTTATTGCCTTGATTTGCAACCACAATGTCTTAACTTTAGGCTTAGGAATAAATATATTTTAGGTTATTAGCCATAGCTAATATCAAAATGGCCGTGTGTCATCAAGTTATGATGCAGCCACCGGCTGCATTAGCGCACAATTCGTGTAAAATAATGCGCGAGTATTGTTTTAATTTCAGAATTGTGCTGATTAAGTTTAATGAGATCAGCAGCTGCAGATCAAGGCGGTATTAATATCTGTTAGCACGAAGATTAGGATAGCTTCCTAGTCCCTATTAATTTATATAGAGAATACAAAGTTTAATCATGATTAGTGTTATCCACGATTTACAGCAGCGTGGTTTAATCGCCCAAACGACCGATGCCAATGCACTTGATAATCTATTGAATGAACAAAAAATCACACTGTATTGCGGGTTTGACCCTACAGCCGATAGTTTACATATTGGCCATTTATTACCTATTCTGGTGTTACGTCGCTTTCAGCTAAAAGGCCACACTCCAATTGCTTTGGTGGGCGGCGCAACTGGTTTGATTGGCGATCCAAGTTTTAAAGCTCAAGAACGCTCACTCAATACCTTGGAGACTGTACAGGATTGGGTAAGCAAAATACGTGCCCAACTCGAGCCATTTTTAAGTTTTAGTGGTGAAAATGCTGCCATCATGGCGAATAATTATGATTGGTTTGGCGGCATGAATTGTTTGGACTTTCTTCGCGACATTGGCAAACATTTTTCTGTTAACAGCATGTTGAATAAGGAATCTGTAAAACAAAGATTAAGCCGCGATGATGTTGGCATTTCTTTCACTGAGTTCGCTTATGCATTGCTACAAGGTTATGATTTTGCTCAGTTGCACCAGCGTCATGGTGCTGTATTACAGATCGGAGGTTCTGATCAATGGGGCAACATCACCGGTGGTATAGATTTAACTCGACGCTTGCATCAGGCTTCGGTCTATGGCTTAACCTTGCCATTAGTGACTAAAGCTGATGGTACTAAATTTGGAAAAACTGAAGGTGGTGCAGTATGGCTCAGTGCGCATAAAACCTCTCCCTATCAGTTCTATCAGTTTTGGCTCAAAGTAGCGGATGCTGACGTCTATAAGTTCCTTCGATATTTCACTTTCCTCAGTATTGCCGAGATTGATGCGATTGAACAACATGATCTGAACAGTGGTAGCAAACCAGAAGCACAACGTATTTTAGCTGAAGAGATGACTCGATTGATTCATGGTGAAGAAGCATTGGCCGCTGCACAGCGTATTTCTGCCTGTCTTTTCTCGGAAGATCAAAGCGCATTGACTGACAGTGACTTTCAGCAATTATCGCTCGATGGTCTGCCAACATTCAAAGTGACTGGATCAACGAATATTGTGCAAGCGCTCACTACTGCTCAATTGGCTAAATCCAATAATGAGGCACGCGGATTTATCAGTCAGGGTGCAGTGATGGTCAATGGTCAGAAAATTGATAGTGCAGATTATGTTTTCGATGACAAAGATAAACGATTCGGACAATTCACTATTTTGCGTCGAGGTAAACGCAACCATGCCTTGTTAATATGGCAATGAACACATTCAGATCAAAAAATTTTAAAAATAAATAAGGGAGTCGACATGAGTAATGAAGCCACTATCCTCCAACACTTACCTGTTGGCGAAAAAGTCGGCATTGCTTTTTCAGGGGGGCTGGACACATCAACTGCATTGCTGTGGATGAAGCTCAAGGGTGCTTTGCCATATGCGTACACAGCCAATCTAGGGCAGCCAGATGAAGAAGACTATGAGGCTATTCCGCAAAAAGCGTTGGAATATGGTGCTGAAAAGGCACGATTGATTGACTGTCGCCAGCAATTGGCACACGAAGGGATTGCAGCCATCCAAAGTGGTGCTTTTCATATCCATACTGGTGGCATGCCTTATTTTAATACTACTCCCTTAGGCAGAGCAGTGACTGGCACGATGCTGGTTGCAGCCATGAAAGATGATGATGTGCATATTTGGGGAGACGGATCAACTTATAAAGGCAATGATATTGAGCGATTCTATCGCTATGGTCTGTTGACCAATCCTGCATTGCGGATTTATAAGCCATGGCTGGATCAGCAATTCATAGATGAGCTAGGCGGAAGACACGAAATGTCTGAATTCCTGATTGCACAGGGATTTGACTATAAAATGTCAGTGGAAAAAGCTTATTCAACTGATTCAAATATGCTAGGCGCTACCCATGAAGCCAAAGATCTGGAAATGCTCAATAGCAGCATGAAGATAGTTCAACCAATTATGGGGGTGGCTTTCTGGGATGAGCAGATTGCAATCAAACCAGAACAAGTCAGCGTGCGCTTCGCAGAAGGAATTCCAGTTGCTTTAAACGACACAGAATATGATGATCCAGTAGAATTGATTCTTGCAGCCAATCGGATCGGCGGACGACATGGTCTGGGTATGACTGATCAGATTGAAAATCGGATTATTGAAGCCAAATCGCGTGGTATTTATGAAGCACCCGGCATGGCTCTACTACACATTGCCTATGAACGCTTGCTAACAGGTATTCATAATGAAGATACGATTGAACAGTATCGCATTAATGGTTTACGCTTAGGACGATTGTTGTATCAGGGGCGATGGTTTGATTCACAGGCATTAATGTTGCGCGAAACGGCTCAACGCTGGGTAGCTAAAGCCATTAGCGGCGAAGTAACATTAGAGCTACGACGGGGTAATGATTACTCTATTCTAAATACTGAATCTCCTAATCTGACTTATCAACCTGAACGACTCAGTATGGAAAAGGTTGAGCACGCCGCCTTTTCTCCAACTGATCGCATTGGTCAGCTGACAATGCGAAATTTGGATATTGTCGATACACGCAATAAGCTCAGGATTTATACTCGAACTGGGTTATTATCAGTAGGACAGGATAATTTTCTGCCACAACTTAATGATAAAAATTGAACATGACATGTTCGAAATGCTCTAGAAATGAAAGTGGTTAACTTGAAAATATAACTCATTGATAAGATACCATGTTCATATCGGCTAAATGCTTAGTTTTTTAAACTAAGCATTTTTTGTTACCATGTAGATATTTTGAAAGATTGATTAACGGCTATTAAGAGATCAATATTAGGAATTTGCCAGATTATTTAGTGTAGGCTATAACGTTTCGAATTAGCGGAAGCTATTGCAATTCAATATCTTTTGCTCATTAACTTTATCGAAAGTTTAGCGCTATTGATTTTATCTTTGATGATTAATAGTAAGTCTAGTTTTTATATCAAATAACCCTAATTACACTGTTACAATAAATAATTTTTAATTGAACTCAACTAAGATTTTTAAAATACCTGATTTGTTGTTAGTTGTTTACAATATATAATTTGAATCTTTTCTAATGATACTTATTGCCTAATCTGTAATAGTTTCTTTAATTAATCTCTTTCTTACAATCAAAATAGGTATAGATAACTTAATCGGATGCTACCAGCCAATCTTAATCACATTAGATCCAAATTATCAATACCAGCAAGGCATATCGAACAATAAAAAACCCTGCTTACGCAGGGTTTTTAGATAATTTGAGTGATTAATTTACTCGTACCAAACTACGGATTTTCACATCAACGCGACGATCAGGTGCGATACATTCGATCAGAGCAGCACGTTTCTTAGCTGCAGAAACTTTTTTACCTAAACGTGCAACTTCGGACTGACAAGTGTGGGTCATGCGAGCTTCAGATTTACCCATACCAACTGCTGAAATTTTTTCTGCTGGCACACCTTTTGATACTAAGTAATTAGCCACAGCTTGAGCACGGCGTTCAGATAAAGTTTTGTTGTAGGCATCTGAACCTTTAAAGTCTGTGTGACCTTCAATACGTGCACTAATTACTTTACTGTTAGATAGACGCGCAGCCAACTGATTTAAAGTATCAACTGCTTCGTTACGCAAGGTGAATTTATCAAATCCAAATAAGAAGTTTGCAGATAAAGAAACATTTTCAACTTTTTCAATTTCTACAACTTGTGCTGGAGCATCTGGGTGAGCACAATTATTGCCCAGTGTTGGTTCAACATCTTGGTTAAAACCATTTTTCCAACATTCAGGAGTACCGTCTGCTGCTTTAGCACCAGTTACGACAATCTCACCAGTACCAGTTCTTGGGCTAGAACTTGTGGTATAACCATTGTATTTACCACTTGGCTCACCGGTCCAATCGGCTCCCGGTACAACACCATTGGCAAAAGCGGCAGTTGAAGCAGCCATAGCAACGATCAATGCGCTCAATTTTAGCTGTTTGGTCATGTTATTCCCTCATCAAAAAATTTGTTATGTGTTGAATTAGTTCATAAATACACTGCATCAAAACACAAATACCATTTACAGGCCGCTCAAACCGGGCGGGTAGCTTGGTAAATCAGGTCTATACTATAAGAAACCACAGTATAAACTGTCAATATCTAAACCACCAAGGCGAAGCTGCTAGACGACCCGCTTCCTAATATTGAATCATGCCTAAAAAATAAAGCTATGTCACTTATTTACAACTAAAACCTTAAGTTTAGCTTTAATTAGTTGTACAAAAACAACAAGAAAAGCTTGAATAAACTGGCTATTTATCTTTCTTGAATGATGAATTTGTTTAGTTTTATTTCTTGCCGATATGTTATCTGGCATGGTAAAAAAGTTAAGTTTTGATGCTGAATAGCTGAACATTTTGTTGTATTTGAGCGACAAAATTTAACTTCTCCCGTCATTGAAAGAGACTGAATCTATATGAAATTACAACAGCTAAGATATGCGGTTGAAGTATATCGCCAAAACCTGAATATATCCGATGCTGCAGAAGCTTTATTTACCTCTCAGCCGGGTATTTCGAAACAAATCCGTATGCTGGAAGATGAATTAGGCGTTCCTTTGTTTACCCGTCATGGTAAGCGGATTGTAGCGGTTACCGCACCTGGTAGAATCGTTCTGGACACCGCTGAGCGTATTTTACGCGAAGTTCAAAAGATAAAGCGCATCGGTACTGAATTTGCAGATCAGGAAATCGGTTCTCTGACGATTGCCACAACGCACACGCAAGCAAGGTATGTATTACCTAGGGTGATCAAATCTTTTGCAGCTCAATATCCTTCGGTACAGCTTAATATCTTGCCTGCATCTTCCAAAGCCTTGATTCAACTTGTTCTCAATGGTGAAGTGGATTTCGCGATTGGTGCAGAAATGATTGCAGAACATCCTGAACTACATAAACTAAGCTGTTTTGCGTGGAATCGCAGTATTATTGTTCCAGATGCTCATCCTTTATTGTCTTTGAATCGCCCGCTACAACTGACTGATATCTCTGCTTACCCATTAATCACTTACGATTATGCTTTGGAAGAGTATTCTGATGTTGCACGCGCTTTTGCTCAGGGTGAAGGAGAACCACCGCAAATTGTTCTAACTTCACCCGATGCAGAGGTGATCAAAGCCAATGTTTTAAACGGTTTAGGCATTGGTCTTACCGCTACAATGGCCTTTGATCTACAACGTGATCAAGGACTACAACAGATTAGTGCAGAACATTTGTTCGAACCAGCATTCTCCCAGATTATTCTCAGAAAAGATGCCTATTTATGCGGGTTTGCCTATGAATTTATGGCTTTATTTGCACCAATGTTGACTAGAAGCAGGATTGAATCTGTCTTGTATGGGAACTTTGACGAAGATTTTTCCATCTAATGCCGTGTATATGAATTGAATATGTCGTTTTATGATTAAAACAAACATGCCGATTTATTTTGCTGGTTGTTTTAGTTATAAGGTTTAAGCACATATGCTTAATATTGCATGAGTTGATTAATATAAGAAAGGGATCATGATTAGTAAAATGGTATTCAACATCATGATTTTTTTATCATGGCTAGACAATATATTTATTTGATAATAGATTTTTTATTAGGATCTTCAAACTATTTTTTTATCATTTGACCTAGTTGTTTTGGATTTATACTCAATCTTTTTAGTATTTCGAGAATAGCTTTACGGAAAAATTTTAAATTCTCAGGGATTAAAAATACTAGAATCTATACATTTAATATCCTTAAACTATTCTGCTTTCTAATCCACAAAGTAGTTCTAACATTTCTCGATGAGCAGGATGGTTGAAAAAAAGAGTACTATTCTTATAAAAGTTAAATTGTTTATTATTAATTAAGTGTTAAATTACCTTGATTTCAATGCAGATAAAAATTACTGGTTCATTTCATCCAAATATTTTGAGATATCAATGGAATCTTTTCATATTTTTGGGATATTTTTTTGCTTTTATTAGATATTTTTCTAATCTCCAAACCCTATTTTTTATCTATTGAAATATTTTCCAAAATAAATTTATTTGCTTGAGCACTCGCACACTTTTAAACCAAGATGATTAAGGGCAAATAAAAATTAACGCTCTGCACATGAATTGTATAAGTTTGATCCTTCAGCTTATATTGTAAATTTAACAATCCTCTCATTTAGATTTAAAATGTTCTCAATTTTTTCTGTCTCAAAAAGATGATATATTTTCCTTAATTAAACTTTCTAATGTTTTTTTATGCGGTTTACCTATCACTGTTTTATGAATTTAGTAAGTTTTTCCGCCAATCTTATTGACTAGCCAGCGCCCACATGCTGTTTTTAACAATGCTTATTTTGATATTCTTCTAAACGCTTGGTTGTTAAATGGCATCTTTTCTATAATTATTTATTAAAAATGTTACTGATTCTTCATTTAATCAAAACTCCATAATAAGCATTTATTCTTTTTATGGGCTTCATTTATTGCATCAGTTAAAGTAGACAAATCTTCCCGTGCATTTTTTAAATACATAGGATCAAGTGAAATAGCAGAAATGATTTTTTTATTTTTAATGAAGTATTTATTTTCAGCAATGAAAACGGTTTCAGATTTCACATTTTTGTCATGAAAACCTATTGGTATATTGTAGTATTGGGTATATGACTTTACTTCAAGTCGATCTTTTCCTTTTGTGACTTTAATTGCTGTACGGTAGGTTTCACCATAGATCCCTAATTCAAGTTGATCTTTTTTACAATTCAACTTTGCACCTTGGGTCGAGTGTAAGGATTCAAGTGTGATCTCTTCAGCTTTTAAAGTGAATGATATGCATAAAATATAAAGACTAATTAAATATAATATACTCTTGATCATTTAATTTTACTTTTTATATTTTTTATAATTCTGATGCCTGATAACCAAAAGTAATTTTGAAAAGGGGGAATAATATATTCGCTTATTCCAATCCCCTTCTCATGAAAAACCAGTTCTTTTACCAACTGGAGATCTTCTTTTTACAACAACCTCGTGCGCCAAAAAACTTTTCAGTTCCATGACATCTATTGCTGCTCCATAGTGATGGCTTTTTATAGTCTATGGCATAAACATGCCACCATTTACATGCAAGGTCTGACCGGTAATGTACTTGGCTTCATCACTGGCTAAAAACAACACGGCAGCAGCAATGTCTTCGGGTGTACCAAAATGATTCAATGCGGTTTGCGCTGAGAAATAATCCCGTTGCTCTTGAGGCAAAGAGAGTGTCATGTCGGTTTCAATAAAACCGGGTGCAACGCAGTTGACAGTAATACCCCGACTGCCCACTTCGCGCGCCAGTGATTTGGTAAATCCGATTAAACCCGCTTTAGCCGCTGCATAATTGGTCTGTCCAGGGTTGCCGATAGAGCCCACTACGGAAGTAATGTTGATAATTCTGCCTGTGCGAGCTTTCATCATACTTCGAACTACGGCTTTACTGGCACGAAATGCAGATTTGAGATTAATTTCCATAATTTCATCCCACTCTGCTTCTTTCATACGCATCAGTAAATTATCGCGAGTAATACCTGCATTGTTGACCAAAATATCAATTTTGCCGATTTCACTTTCAATGTTGCTAATCAGATTTTCAATACTGTTTTCTTCAGCAATACGTAATTCTCGCCCTTCACCGCCAAACTGTGCCAGCGCTTCATTAATTGAATTGACACCATTGCTTGTTGTCGCGGTGCCAATAACTTTAGCTCCTTGTGCCGCCAATAACTGAGCAATAGCTGCCCCAATGCCACGTGTTGCACCTGTCACTAGGGCTATTTTACCGGTTAAGTCCTGATTCATTGTTTGTCCTTTATTTTGCTGGATGCGTGGCAACAAAGTTTTCCACGCTATCTAGACTAGTTAGTGCGGTACAATCTGTACTTTTATCGATGCGTTTACACAGACCGGTTAACACTTTACCTGGACCACATTCAGCAAATTCGGAGATCCCTTCTGCAATGAGTTTTTCTACTGTTTCTGTCCAACGTACTGGTGAATACAGTTGTTGCACCAATGCTGTCTTGATACTTTGGGCATCAGAATGTGCTAAAACATCGACGTTGTGAATGACTTTAATTTGCGGTGTTTTGATGGTTACCTGGGTCAGCGCATGGGCTAATTGTTCGGCTGCCGGTTTCATCAAACGGCAATGCGAAGGCACGGACACGGGAAGAGGCAAAGCGCGTTTTGCACCAGCAGCTTTTGCCAATTCGCAGGCACGATTGATCGCTTCGGTATTGCCAGCGATGACGATTTGACCTGGCGAATTAAAGTTTACAGCCTCTGCCACGCTACCAGAAAGTTCTTGTTCTGATTGAGCACAAACTTGACGCACGCTTTGATCATCCAAGCCCAAAATAGCCGCCATAGCGCCTTCGCCTTGTGGCACAGCATTTTGCATTAATTCAGCACGCAGACGCACCAATTTAATTGCATCGATAAAATCCAGACTGCCGGCTGCAACCAAGGCGGTATATTCTCCCAAACTGTGACCGGCTACAAATGCGGGCATTAATCCATGCAATTGTTGATAAACGCGCCACACTGCTACACCAGCAGCCAGCATCAGGGGCTGGGTATTGATGGTTTCATTCAAAGCTGCGGCATCATCGCCATTCATTAATGCCCAAAAATCCTGATTTAGGGCAGTGGATGCCTGATCGAATGTCTGTCGTACCACCTCTATGTCATTAAAACCTGACATCATGTTGAGGCTTTGTGATCCCTGACCGGGGAAAAAGAAGGCTATACTCATGCTTTTCCTTGGATTTAGTTATATACAATATCCAAAATAGTTATTTTAATACAGGTTATGTGTATTATATCGTATGTATGTTGCTGGGTAGTAAGTTCTACAATTTGCTCTTTAAAATAATCTATGCTTCAAATGTTTTCAATCGGCAGTAATGGCTGCCTAACATCGGTTAATGAATAAAATCAGATCTGATAAATTATCTATCTATATATGAATAAATCATCATATTTAGGTTAGCCAATTTTATAAAGAGTCCATACTGATCAAAAAGATGGACTTGATTAGCAGAGCGTCTAAATTAGTTAACGATATAATTTATATGATTTTAAACATGGTTTAAAGACAAATTATGATTGAATATCAGTTCCATCAATTTAAAACAAATGAATTAGGGTATCGATGATGAGATAGATTAACCATTTCTAAGCAGCAATTCAATTCACTTGGTTATTATTTTATTGGAGGCTTATTGATCTTCAATGGCTTATCGGAATAAACATGCATTTTAGTCCCTTTTGGCGCACCTATTGCGTTGGAAAGGTTGGCCACCAAAGTTTCAGTAAACGGTCCCTGATAAACTTTATTGCCCATATGGGTTAGATTAGAACGAGAATCTGCATAAATTTTGCCACCAATTTTAGACCATAGATAACAGAAACTATAATCTTCGGACATATAGCGTTTGGTAACTGGATCAACCATACAATCGTAAAAACGATAGTGAAAACCTTTATCAACAACATCAACAGAGTCGGTTTTATATTGTAAATCTGGATATGCCTGCATTAATTTCTGAAAAACCTCTCGTTTGATCGCCATGAATCCTGTGGGCGCCTCTGAGAGCTCAAAAAATCCATCATCATCAATATTAATATGCACTTCATTATTCTGATCAGGAAGTACATTGATGGTGTAGCTGGTGTATTTGGCATTGAACTGTTGCTGGGTCATGTGTGCATCAATTCCATTTTGCGGCCAATAATCTTTCTTTAAAGGATAAACACCTGCCACCACATCACGATCAGCTAACAATAATCGATGAAAAGCTTCAACTGAGAAACCGATATCGGTATCAACCCAGCATAAATGAGTCCATTCCGGATGTGCCAGAAATTCCGCTACGCTATCATTACGAGCCCGTGTGATGAGGCTTTCACCCTGATGTAAATACATTTGCAATGGATATTTTGCGCCGGTATGAGCGGCGGCCAAAGCCAGGATAGATTTAACATAGTTGCCGTAATAGCGTCCATCATGACTGGGCGACATGATGACGGGATGCATATCAGCTAATGCAGATCTGGGTAACATATTCTGAACTCTTTTTTTCTTTATAAAATTAATATTTGATGGTTACAGCGCCCCAAGCGAATCCGCCACCAATACCCTCTAGCAATAAAGTTTGTCCACGCTGAATACGTCCGGACTTGATCCCCTGATCCAAGGCTAAAGGTATGGAAGCTGCAGAGGTATTCCCCTGCTCTGCTAAAGTTACGATGACTTTGTCCATTGGTACGTTGAGATGCCGCGCTGTGGATTCGATTATGCGCAAATTAGCCTGATGTGGAATTATCCAATCTATGTCGGTTGGAAGTAACCCGGATTTATCCATGACTTCCTGAGCAATACGAGCCAAAGCTTTAACAGCAAATTTATATACCGCCTGACCGTCCATATGCAGATAAGGTGAATCTTGAATATCACCTGAAACTATTTTCCCAGGTGTTTGCAAAATATGGCTATATGCGCCATCAGCGCGTAATTCTGTGTGTAAGATTCCACCTTCTTGTTCTGAAGCACTCAGTATGACCGCGCCCGCTCCATCACCGAACAAAACGCAAGTGCGACGATCGCTCCAATCTAATAATCGGCTAAATGTCTCAGCACCAATCACTAAGGCTTTAGTCGCCATTTTGCTTTTTATATAGGCATTCGCTGTGGCTAATGCGTACATAAACCCTGCACAGACTGCTTGCACATCAAATGCAGGACAGCCAGCTATACCAAGTTTATTCTGCACGATACAAGCTGTAGCAGGAAAAGTCATGTCTGGTGTAGATGTTGCGACGATGATCAGATCTATGTCAGCAGCATCAATACCAGCATCTGCTAACGCAGCCTGCGCTGCTTTAACTGCCAGATCACTGGTTTGCTCATCCTGTGCAGCGATGTGACGAGCTTTAATACCAGTGCGGGAGGTAATCCACTCATCCGATGTGTCAACTATTTTACTTAAATCTTCATTGCTGACACGGCGAACCGGCAAGTAACCGCCAGTACCAAGAATATGGGCATGTAACATGGTTTATTCTTCAGATCGGGACAAAGGAGCTATTGTAGACAAAGTCAATGGTATTGTCTGCCTTTGTCTTCAGTTGGGTTATTCCTCAGGAGTGGATAGCTGTTCAGCCACGCCAGCCTGAATTTGGGTAATGGAGTCTGCCTTAATGGCTTTATATGCTTCCTGTAAAGCAAAACAGAATCCAGTAGCATCTGTACCACCGTGACTTTTCACAACGACACCGCGTAATCCCAGAAAAATGGCGCCATTAAAGCGACGGGGATCTAAACGCCGTTTAAAACCTTTAAACACGGGTAAGGCGATTAATGCTGACAATTTGTTATACCAACTACGAGTAAATTCTTCTTTGATGACTTCACCGGAAAATTTGACCGCTCCTTCGATGCTCTTGAGCATAGCGTTTCCGGTAAATCCATCCACCACCAGTACATCAACTTCGGCGCTAAATATGGCATTGCCTTCAACATTACCGACGAAGTTGAGCTTACTTTCACGTAAAAGCTGATGAGCGTCTTTAACAGCGGCATTACCTTTGATATCTTCTGTACCCACATTCAGCAGTCCTACCCGTGGCTGTTTGTTGTCTGGTTGCAGGGAAGCAACTAGCTGACTACCTGCCACAGCAAACTGTAATAACTGCTCACCACTGCAATCGACATTTGCGCCCAAATCCAGAACAAGTGTCACGTGATTATTGCGGGCAGGCAAAAATTTGGCGATGGCCGGACGGCTGATACCAGGAATGGTTCTTAAAACAAATCTCGCCGTTGCCATCAATGCACCGGTATTACCAGCAGAAACGGCAGCTTGCGCCTTGCCCTCTGTAATCTGATTAATGGCAACACGCATGGAAGAATCTCGTTTATTTTTTAAGGCAGACGAAGGTTCTTCATCCATACCAACCACTTCACTTGCTGCTTGAATGGTAATTCTGCCGACAGAAGCATTGCTTTTGGCCAGAGCGGATTTAATCTGCATTTCATCTCCGACGAGAATGAGTGCCGCATCGCTTTGCTTCTGTAAAAAATCCAATGCACCCTGAATGGTCACATCCAGTCCGTAGTCGCCGCCCATGACATCAACGGCGATAGTTTTTAAGGTCATAGATTAGTTCTCGGGTAAAGATTGACTAACAACATTTTGATAATGTTCATCTATATCCAGCGCATCCCATGGATAATTAATCCACCAGTCATCAACCTGAATAGCACTGTAAAATGGCATATCAGCCGGTAATACGCCTTTTTTGGTTTTACGTTTTTCATGCAAAACAGCCACCCCTAGCTGGTTAAACCCTTCATGCTGCAATTCACGCACACAGAATTCTAAGGTAGCCCGACTGTCATCCACTTCATCAATGATAAGCAGTTTTTTTTCTTTCAGCTTTTTATCAAATCCATCTGTCCACTGTATTTTTTGAGGAAGATCAGTAGGCTGATCGTTGACATCATAATATGATAATGTAACGGTATATACCGGAATGTTTAAAAAACTGCGCAATATCCGTGCCGGAATAAATCCGCCACCACCAATGGCGATCATAGCATCAAATGAGTGTTCTGATGCCTGGATTTTTTCTGCCAGTTGTTTGATAGCACGATGTATGTCTTCGTAGTTATACCAGATTTTTTTCATTTAGAGCTCGGATCAGTATAAATTAGGCCATAACTGGCAATAGAATCATAGTATTGCATAAAATGTATGCAAACTGTACCTGTTAGTAGTCAATACAAAAAAGCCAGTGATTGCTTGAGCAACGCCTGGCTTCCTAACATGTGAAATAATCACTGAGTAATTATTCGCCTTTGGCTTTAACTACTTTGCGACCACGGTACATACCGTTTGGAGAGATGTGGTGACGCAAATGTACTTCGCCGGTATTAACGTCGGTAGATACTTGCACTGCGGTCAGACCGTCATGTGAGCGATGCATACCGCGTTTAGATGGTGATTTTTTGTTTTGTTGAACTGCCATGTTAAAGCTCCTGGTAAGTAAGTTAATTCGTTAGTGGCCACTTTTCAGTCCCGCCAGGCTGGCAAAGGGATTATCTGAGGCCTGATTGGTTGATGTTGCCAATACGTGATCACAATCGTTATGCCTTGGCGCAACGGGAATAGCCATCAAAATCTGATCTTCAATCATTGAGGTCAGATTGAGCTCCTCCTGCCACAAGGCACCTTCAAGCGCTTCATCAGCGACCATCGCGTCATCAAGTGATTGTTCATCAGCAAACAGCACTACATGGGACTGGTCATCCAACATCCACGATACAGCTTGTAAACAGCGCTGGCATACCAGTTTTAATTCGCCTTTTATGCTGATATTGATAAAAGGACGTTGCCAGCGATCGATTCCACCGCGAGCCTGAAACTGGATAATACCGTCACGCTGAGCCAGAAGTTCATGCGACCAAACCCTCCGGTCTAACGCTTGTAAGCGCACTTCCCCGCTGCATTGCTGCTGTTCGCGCGTAAACGTGATTGTATCAATCAAAATAGGGTCTAACATAAACGGTCGATGATATAATTTAAGCTTTCTAATGTCAATGAGTTTGCACTTAATGAAGATAAAGAAAAGGTTAATTCTGGCTTCCAGTTCGCGCTTTAGACAGCAGCAATTAAAACATTTGCAATTGCCGTTTGAAGCGATTAAACCCCAGTTTGAAGAATATCCTTTATTCAATGAAACTGCTGCTCAAACGGCTTTGCGGTTAGCGGCAGGAAAAGCCCACTCGGTGGCAGAACAATTTCCTGAAGCATTGATCATAGGCTGTGATCAGGTGGCATGGTGCAACAATCGTCAGTTAGGTAAACCTCTAAGCGTAGCAAAAGCACAACAAATGCTGGCAAGTGTAAGCGGTCAGGAGCTGATATTTTACAGTGCAATAGTTTTGTTTAATCCAGCAGAAAACCGTCTGCACCAACATGTTGATGAAACTCGCGTCTTAATGCGGAAGTTAACTTTAACACAGATTGATCATTATCTGAGATTGGAACCTGATGCGATTTACTGTGCTGGTGCGGCGAAAAGTGAGGGCTTAGGTGCTCTTTTAATCAAACGAATTCACAGTACTGATCCGAATGCACTAATAGGATTACCTATTTTTCACTTAATTGATTTTTTACTTGCTGAAGGTATAGATATTCTATGACTACTCCAACTTTATATTTGATCCCCACACCTTTGGGCTCAGCACAGACACCTAGTTTACTGCCTCATGAGCAAGCACTGATTGTGACTTTGACTGATTTCGTTGTGGAAGCAGAAAAAACTGCTCGTGCGCATTTGAAAGCCTTCAATATCAATACCCCTATCCGTGAGCTTAATCTACAAACTTTGAATGAACACACTCCCACTAAAGATGTCGCTGCGTTATTGCAGCCTTTACGCTCTGGAAGAAGTATGGGTTTATTGAGCGAAGCTGGCTGCCCTGCCGTTGCCGATCCAGGCGCACAATTGGTTGCTCAAGCACATCAGGCTGGTTTTACTGTGGTTCCATTAGTGGGTCCATCCAGTATTATGTTGGCCTTGATGTCCTCAGGTGCAAATGGTCAATGTTTTGCTTTTAAAGGCTATTTACCAGCAGAGAAAAACTTGCGTATTAGCCAACTGAAGCAATTAGAAGTGCGATCTCGTCAAGCTAATGAAACTCAGCTTTTTATTGAAACTCCTTACCGTAATGATGCTTTACTGGCAGACGCTGTGGCTGTATTGCATCCGCAAACTCGTTTGTGCGTCGCTACTGATTTAACTTTACCCACTCAGTCAATTATCAGTCAGCCTGTAGCGGTCTGGCGGCAAATGCATGTCTTACCCTCTTTGAAAAAAAGACCGTCAATGTTTGTGATTTATGCTGGTTAGAAAGAAATTTTAGACTTTTAACAGCTAATTTAATTCAGGTACTCTTGTCAAGAAAATTCTGGCTGCCTATAATGCTCAACTTCAATCGGAGTGTAGCGCAGCCCGGTAGCGCACCTCGTTCGGGACGAGGGGGTCGAAGGTTCGAATCCTTTCACTCCGACCATATTTACAGAACAGATACACAGCCATGGTCAAAATGTAGAAGATGATGAATTCCATGCTGTAGAAAGAGATCTTGTAATAGGGGAAATACAAGATAAACATACCTGTAGAAATGGTGATGTTAATATGAAAGAAGCAAGACATTACCCGTATTCATACAGATTTTCAGATGCGTAGAAGTAAAGAATCATCTAGGGAATATCCTAATTATCAGAAAGATGAAGATTAGAAATATAATACGATGAAAACAAAGGAAACTATAGAAATATTAAAAAAAGCAGGATGGGAATTAGGGAGAGAGAGAAAAATAAAAAAAGAAATAGATTTTTTAGAAATTAAAGGCTATAGCATTTCAGATTCTTTTGTTTCTTTTTATAAAGAATATGGGGAATTGTATATTGATATTAAGGTAAAAGGAAATGATAGAGTCATTGATTTTAATATATATACTGCAGTAAGTTATGATTATGATGAAGTTATTATAAATGATTACCCTAAAATAATCGGTTCTCAAAGTTTAATTCCTATAGGAAATATTGATGCAACATCTTATTTAGTTATAGATGAAAATAAAAAAATATATTCTTTATATGATGGCAGTGTTCTGGTTATAGGTGAAGATCCAGATAATGCATTAAATAATTTATTTAGTAAGGGATGGAGAGAATTTCAGGAATTAGCAATACCTGATTGGTGGTAGAGTATTAAACAACAAAACTGTACTTATAACTTATTCAAGTATCACTATTGGAATTTAAATCTTCTATTTTATTTTTTTCTTTCTTTCTAAAGATAAATTATCATGCAGCAACCGAAAGAGATGCGCAAAGTATCGCTTTACTTCTTAGTAAAGGAGGAATCGGAGGAAGAAATGGGTAAGGTGCAGAAAAAGGATAAGTAGCTCAGAAAGCAAAAGCAACAACAGAGAGTGGGAAAAATACAGCGGATAGAGTATAGAGAGGGGTAAATAAGACTATTGATTATGCCAAAAAGCTCAGAGCAAATCTGCGCTCTCAGAAAAAAATAACGATGCGCATACAGGCTTAGCTAAATTAATTACTCAAAGAAGGTAGCAAGAAGCTATTGATTTTTTCAAAACATAATCCAACTATAAATTAAGCCATCTAATTTCTAAGTTTAGATGTATATTTTGTATTCTATTTTCATATTAAGTATCTATTCTGCCTTTCAGTTAAAGAATATCTGTCAACAATTAAAAAAAAATATTTATGTTTGAACAATTATTATCAAGCAATTTTATTACCAATATTTTTTTAAAATCAATATTTATTATATTAAATATAAATTTACCTAGTCATTTTATTAATCAATTGATGAAAATAAGGCGTTAAAATTTGTTGACACTATGCATTCTGCAATACATACTCAATTCTCATGCCACAGATATATTATGATATTTGTAAATTAAAGATACTAACCGCTTGAGGTAAACCATGTTACCAGTTGAGAAAGAACATCAGCCTTCCCCATCTCGGAAAACTCGTTGGTATAAAGTACTTTATATACAGGTCATTATAGCCATTATTATCGGGGTATTACTTGGTCATTTTTTTCCGTCTGTAGGCGAGAGTATGAAGCCTTTCGGCGATGCTTTCATTAAGCTGGTCAAGATGATTATCTCTCCGGTCATTTTTTTAACTATTGTATTGGGCATTGCTGAAATGACCAATATGAAGGTTATGGGTCGGGTTATCGGCAAATCATTGGTTTATTTTATCTTTTTTTCAACATTAGCTTTAGCGGTGGGTCTGCTGGTTGCTAATATAGCTCACCCGGGTACAGGTTTGAACATTGATCCTGTCTCTCTAGACAGCTCTAAGGTTGAAGAATATGTACAGAAATCACATGATGCTAGCTTAACTGGTTTTTTAATGAATATCATTCCAACAACTGTTGTCAGCCCACTGACTAATGGCAATATTTTGCAGACGTTGTTTGTGGCTGTTCTGTTTGGTATTTCAATGGTTTTGGTGGGTGAAAAGGCTCGGCCTTTATTGCATATTTTTGAGAATTTATCCGCATTAGTTTTTAAAATGGTATCGATATTGATGCGTGCCGCCCCAATAGGTGCCTTTGGTGCCATGGCTTTTACGATTGGTAAGTATGGTATTGGCTCAATCGGCAATCTTCTCTATTTAATACTGACGTTCTATGTATCTTCTATTTTGTTTATTTTAATTATTTTAGGTGCTGTAGCCAGATACAATGGTTTCTCAATTATTAAATTAATCAAATATATTAAAGAAGAAATGTTATTGGTTTTAGGCACGAGTTCATCTGAAGCGGCTTTACCTACGTTAATGCAGAAAATGGAAAAGGCAGGTTGTCAAAAATCGATTGTGGGGATTGTGGTGCCTACAGGTTACTCATTTAATTTGGATGGTACCAATATCTATATGACGATGGCTGCGCTATTTATCGCTCAGGCGTGTAATATAGAACTGACATTACAACAGCAGATACTGCTGTTACTGGTTGCTATGCTTAGTTCCAAAGGGGCTGCAGGGGTAACGGGAGCTGGCTTTATTACCTTAGCAGCCACCATTTCGGTTGTTCCCTCTATTCCCGTGGCTGGTATGGCTTTGATTTTAGGGATTGATCGTTTTATGTCTGAATGCCGTGCCTTAACCAATTTGGTGGGTAATGCTTGTGCCACCATTGTGATTGCACGATGGGAAAAAGGGCTGGATAAGGAGAAATTAAACGAAGTACTGAAGTAAGTTCAGCACGAGTTAGTTATAGCAAGATTAAAACAAGCGATGAGTTTCTATCTCATCGCTTGTTTTATTAATGTAGATAAATCAGTCAGCTAAATCTTGGGTCACTCTTTAAGCTTAACCAACTTTCATACCTGGTTGTGCACCACTATCAACATCGAGTAAAAACAGCTTACCTTCTCCCGCAGCAGAAGTAATCATCCCTTCTGATACGCCGAATTTGGCCATTTTACGTGGTGCAAAGTTGGCTACGACAATCACCATACGACCAACCAGTTTTTCTGGTTCGGGATAACTAGCAGCTATTCCTGAAAAGATCGTACGCTGCTCAAATCCTAGATCCACTTGAAATTTCAACAATTTGCTACTGCCTTCTACTTTTTCGCAACTGAGAACTTCAGCAACACGCATGTCGATTTTCATAAAGTCATCAAAGGAAGCCGTGGCTGCCACCGGCTCATATTTTGCCGCATCATCCGCAGTTGTAGCTGCCTGAATATTTTCTTTATTTGCCATCACTAATTCATCCACTTGTTTTTGTTCTACCCGCTGCATCAGGTGTTTGTATGGGTTAATACCATGTCCAGCTGGCAATAATTTGGTGCTTTCATCCCAGTTTAAGGTAGGCACGTTTAAGAAAGCTGCTGCCGCTTTAGCCAGTTCAGGCAATACAGGTGCTAAGTAAATGGTTAATATGCGAAACGCATTAATTAGCTCACTACATACCTGCTGTAAATAGGCTTCCTGCCCTTCCTGTTTGGCCAGTTCCCAAGGTTTATTGGCATCTACGTATTCATTAACGATATCAGCGAGAGCCATAATATCTCGCAATGCTCGGGCATATTCTCGTTCTTCATAGCTTGTTGCAATCGATTCACTTTTAGCCTGCAGTTGCGGTAATAATTGGCTAGCGGTGACGTCTGTGAGCTTGCCATCAAAGCGTTTGCTGATAAATCCAGCAGCACGAGCTGCTATATTCACATACTTGCCGACTAAATCGCTGTTTACGCGGGCAATAAAATCGGTCAAATTTAAATCCAGATCTTCAATTTTGCTATTGAGCTTCGCGGCAAAATAATAGCGTAGCCATTCCGGATTCATGCCTTGCTGTAAATAAGAGCTGGCGGTAATGAATGTACCACGCGATTTAGACATCTTTTGTCCATCTACCGTCAGAAAACCATGAGCAAATACGCTGGTAGGTGCACGCAAGTTCGCATATTTCAATGTCGCTGGCCAAAATAATGCATGAAAGTAAAGGATGTCTTTCCCGATAAAATGATACATCTCGGTTTGACTATCTGGCTTAAACCAGCTATCAAAATCTATATTAATACGCTCACATAAGTTTTTAAAAGAAGCCATATAACCTATAGGAGCGTCTAACCAAACATAGAAATACTTACCTGGCGCATCCGGGATCTCAAAGCCAAAATACGGCGCATCACGACTGATATCCCAGTCACTAAGTTGATCCCCTTGTAACCACTCATTCATCTTATTTAATGCTTCCGGCTGTAAATGTGGCTGCTGCCGTCCGTCAGCTAAGGTTGTGCTACCTGAAGTCCATTGTTTCAGATAATCAGCACATTCGCCGAGCTTAAAGAAAAAGTGTTCTGATTCTTTTAATACTGGTGTTGCACCAGATATAGCTGAATAGGGATTAATCAGTTCAGTTGGGCTGTAGGTGGTTCCACAAACTTCACAATTATCGCCATATTGATCCTGTGCGTGACACTTAGGGCATTCACCTTTCACAAACCGATCAGGTAAAAACAGTTTTTTTTCCGGATCAAACAGTTGCTCGATGGTACGGCTTTCAATTTTGCCATTGGCTTTTAAAGCCAAATAAATGCTACGTGACAACGCTTCATTTTCTGGTGAATGGGTGCTGTAATAGTTATCATAACCTATACCAAAACCGGTGAAATCAGCCAGATGACTTTCGCGTACTTTAGCTATCATTTCTTCTGGCGTCACCCCTTGCTTCTGTGCAGCCAGCATCACTGGTGTACCATGCGTGTCATCGGCACAAACATAGTAACATTCATGACCGCGAGATTTTTGGAAGCGTACCCAAATATCTGTTTGAATGTGTTCTACCATATGCCCTAAATGAATATTGCCATTAGCATAAGGCAAGGCAGAAGTCACTAAAATTTTACGTTGTTGTGTCATGATTAAAATGTCGTTATCGCTAAAAAATAATAAAATTATAACAGAGCTGTATCAGCCTAAACAGTGACGACCACTAAGAGGGGAAATACCTAATTTGCACTAAAATTAATTGTGTCTTAAACAACATGTTTATCAGATTGGACAGCAGTGGCCATTCCAAGCGTTGTGCAACCATGCAATTGTTTCGTCATTAAGCATGAGTATGGGTACAAATTCGCCTCAACTTACTCCAGCCAAGCATAAATCAAACTTCTATGGCAGTAAAAAACACCGCTAGCCAATTTTCCATTCAGCCAAAATACTGCATGAGTTTCTAAGTTAATATCGGAAAAAGATATGGCGACAATCCAAAGATCACTCATCGATGAAATTGTGGCTAAACATGAGACTGGTTGTACTTTAGGCAGCCCTTTACCTCTCAAGCATTAGTCTAAGGCTTCTTTTTCCTGCTGTGCCCATTCCGGCGTAATCCATTTTTGCGCATGCTGGGGCTGCCAATGACGCATTTGATTCAGTAAATTTTCTGCATCATTGTCAACACAAACTAATTCCATATTTTGTTGCGGCATAAAACCGGCATCGGCGGTATTCTGTAACATTTGCAGCAGTGGATCAAAGAAACCAGCCACATTCAAAATCCCAATAGGATGCGGATGTAATTTAAGCTGAGCTTGAGACAGTACTTCAAATAGTTCTTCGTACGTTCCTAAACCACCAGGCATGGCAATAAAAGCATTGGCCAATTCAATCATTTTATTTTTGCGCTCAGTCATATTGGCTGTTTCATAGAGTTTAGTTAATCCAAGATGAGCACCTTCCTGATTTTTTAAAAAAGTTGGAATGACTCCGATGACTTCCCCACCATTTTCCAGTACCGCTGTGGCGATGGTTCCCATTAAGCCAATATTGCCACCACCATAAACCAGCCTACTTCTCTGCTGTGCAATAACTTTTCCCAAATGACGAGCTGCATCAAAGAATGCTTTATTTGCCCCTAGATTAGACCCACAATAAACAACTATATTTTTCATTATTATTTCCATTTGTCTTTTAAATACTGATTTTAGCCAAAAAATTAGCCATCAGTGCAAACCCATTAAATACTACCCCAGCTACTAGCAGTTAACCAATTAATCAACTTCTACATGACTGCCTGAGGATAGGATCCGATTAGTTTTAAAAATGCTGAACGCTGATGCAAATCTTTCAAGGCTGCGGATAAAGCATGGTCTAGCTGATGGCCTTCGACATCTATAAAAAACACATACTCCCATAAGCCACCGCGACTCGGACGACTTTCTAACTTGGTCATGGAGACCCCATGTTGGGCAAACGGCAACAACAATTCATGTACCGCTCCTGCTCTATTGGGAACAGCAACAATTAAAGAGGTCTTATCTTGACCACTGGCAGCCGTTTCATTGTGACCCAGGACCAAAAAGCGGGTCGTATTATTTGGCTCATCTTCAATATGACTCGCCAGAACACATAATTGATAATGTTCGGCCGCCATCAATGAGGCTATCGCCACGGCACTGTTGTCAGCTGCAGCCATACGTGCTGCTTCAGCATTGCTGGCTACAGCTATACGCGCAACCTCTTTCGGCAGATTTTTGTCCAACCATTGGCGACATTGTGCCAGTGCCTGCGCATGTGCATACACTTTATCAAACCCTTGCTGTTCACTACTGGCGCGCAATAAATGGTGATGAATGCGTAAAATGACTTCACCGCAGGCTTTTAACGGTGTTTTTACTAACAGATCAAGACTACGTCCGATTGATCCTTCGGTAGAGTTTTCCACTGGAGTCACCACATAATCAGCCTGATTTGCTTCAACCAGTCTAAAAGCTTCATCAATGGTTGCACAAGGCTGGGTATGTGCTGCCTGTCCAAAATGCTTCAAAGCTGCTTGTTCGGTAAAAGTTCCTTGTGGTCCCAGATAGGCAATGGTCAATGGACGTTCCAGTGCCAGACATTCACTCATGATGGCTCGCTGCAAGCGCGCCACGGCATGATCAGATAATGGACCGGGATTAAGTTGCTGAACTCTTCGCAACACCGCCGCTTCACGTTCAGGTCGATAAATGAGCTGGTCTCCTTTAATATGACCAATCGCCTGAGCATGACTCGCCCGTTGATTCAATAATTGTAAAATTTCTGCATCAATCTGATCTATCGCCATGCGGTGAGGTTTAAGTTTTTCGTTATCAGACATAATAAAAAATTCTGTGAATAGTTATCCTATTTTTATAAAAAAAGCAGTCAGTCGCAGACTGACTGCATCTACTATCTATTTTTACGCCAAGCACTGCCAGAAAATGCCCATAACAATATGGCACCCAGACAAGTCGAAATCAGCATCATGGTAGGCATAACATGCATGGTGCCATTATGTAATAGCGTCGTTAGCCATCCTACCGTGGCAGCAATCAAAAACTGCATCGTGCCGAGTACTGCATTGGCACTACCCGCCACTTCACGGAAGTAGCTCATAAAACAAGCTTGAGTATTAGAGCCAACCAAACCTTGTGAACCAACTGAAAACATAATCAAGATCAGCAACAGAAAAAACGGAGGTTTATCCATTCCCCATACCACGATTGTCATTAATAAATTGCAGACCAATTGCAAAATAACCCCGCTGAGCAAAATATTTTTTGCTGGGGTGGTGCGTAGGCGATATGCCGTAATGCGGTTAAACATCATCATCGTAATCACATTCGCACCAAAAGCCCACGAATATTGATGCGAACTTAACCCATACAAGTTCATGTAGACGAATGAAGATTCAGTCAGAAATACAAACATGGCAGCAAAACCGGCTGTTTGGAAAAACATAAACCCTAATGACTCGCGTTCGCGAAATACCACTTCAAAATTCTGCTTGATTTTGCGAAAAATCCGGCTATCTAACGGCTGAGAAACCCTATTAGAACGTGGCATAAAGCGCCAGATGCACATCATCACCACCAAGGCATAAACCACCAAAAAAATAAAAATACTGCGCCAACCGCCTAATACTGCTAAACCCGTTCCCAGCATCGGTGCCCCTAGGGGTGCGACTAAAGTGATGATCCCGATGGTGGCAAACATTCTTGCTGCCGCATTACCATGAAAAAAATCGCGGACGGTGGCACCGACAGTTACCGTAGCCATTCCACCCCCCATTGCCTGTATCCAGCGCCAAAATAGTAGTTCTCGTGACGAATCCACAAAGATAATGGCTATTGTCGACATTAAATAAACGCTTAGCCCAATTAAGGCAATAATTTTACGACCTTTAATATCCGATAATGCGCCACCCATTAACTGACCCAACGCCACCCCAAACATAAAACTGGAGAGACTTTGCTCAATCAAATGAATATCGGCGTGCAAAGACACAGCCATTTGCGGTACCGATGATAGATAAATATCGGTCGAAAAAGGCATAATGGCGACCATTATTGATAATAGTAAGGCCAGTTTGCGCGGATTAATGGGTAAAGATTGCTGGGTTTGCTCAGTCATGGTTCACACCTACATTTATCCAATCTATTCAGGAAGCCAATAAAGCAACCAGAACGGCTTTAATGGTATGCAGACGGTTTTCTGCCTGCTCGAATACGATAGATGCTGAACTTTCAAAAACCTCTTCACTCACTTCTGCCCCGATCAAGCCAAATTCATCAAATAACCATTGTCCCACCTGAGTTTCGCCATTATGAATGGCTGGCAAACAATGCATAAATTTGACAGCAGGATTGGCCGTAGCCTTGAGCAAATCAGAATCAACGCGATAAGGTTTTAACAGATTGACACGCTCAGTCCAAACATCTTTAGGTTCCCCCATTGAAACCCACACATCAGTATGGATAAAATCAACATCTTTTACAGCACAATAAACATCTTCAGTCAGGGTAATTTTAGCACCGGTCTGGCTGGCAATATCACGACATTGTGCTACCAGTTTTTCATTTGGCCAATAGATTGAAGGAGCACCAATGCGCACATCCATACCTGCTTTAGCACCGGCAACCAGTAAAGAATTACCCATGTTATAGCGCGCATCACCCACATAAGCATAAGCAATTTGTGCTAACGGTTTTGTACAGTTTTCCTGCATAGTCAGCAGATCGGCCAGCATTTGTGTGGGATGAAACTCATTGGTCAAGCCGTTGATTACCGGCACATTGGCATACTGTGCCAGCTCTTCAACCACTTCCTGCCCGTAACCACGATACTCAATCGCATCATATAACCGACCTAAAACCCGTGCCGTATCCTTAATACTTTCTTTATGTCCTATTTGACTACCTTGACTGTCTAAATAAGTGACATTTGCCCCCTGATCATACGCCGCCACTTCAAAGGCGCAACGCGTACGGGTAGAAGTTTTTTCAAAAATCAGCGCAATATTTTTACCCGTTAGCCGTTGCTGTTCGACGCCATTTCTTTTTTCACTTTTCAACTGTGCAGCCAGTTGCAGTAACGACATAATTTCTGCCGGAGTATAATCCAGCAGTTTTAGAAAATGTTTATTAGTCACAGTACTCATCCTCATTATTCTGGCAAGTTATCGTGGTGGCTGAGCCAAAATCAACATCATATTTTCATAAATATCCGACAACTGATCTAATTGCGCCACATTAACACACTCATCAACCTGATGAATCGTGGCATTGACCGGACCCAGTTCAATCAACTCACTGGATATAGCTTTAATAAAGCGTCCATCCGAAGTACCACCTGTGGTAGACAATTGAGCATTGACCCCACAAACCACCTTAATTGCATGTTGCGCCGCTTGGGTTAAGCGTCCGGCATTAGTCAGAAACGGTTCACCTGATAGTGTCCAGACTAAATCATATTTCAAACCATGTCGATTTAATATAGCTTGTACCCGTTGCTGCAAAGCAGAGGCAGTAGATTCTGTCGAAAAACGGAAATTAAATTGCACAGTCATCTCAGCCGGAATCACATTTCCAGCACCCGTACCTGCATGAATATTTGAGATCTGAAAACCGGTTGGTGGAAAATAAACATTACCGTCATCCCAATGCGTATTGACCAGCTCAGCCAAAGCAGCAGCAGCCAAATGCACAGGATTGGCCGCCAGATGGGGATAAGCCACATGTCCCTGCTTACCATGAACCACCAACGTACCAGACAATGAACCGCGTCGACCATTTTTAATCGTATCGCCTACAGTGTTAACCGCAGTCGGTTCACCAACAATACAATAATCAAAATGTTCACCACGCTGCTGCAAAGCTTCTACCACTCGTTTGGTTCCGTCCAAACCGTCACCTTCCTCATCCGAAGTAATCAGCAACGCCAGCCTAATCGGTATTTCCGCCTCATTGCGCAACAAACGCTCACATGCCGTGATAAACGCGGCAATACTGCTTTTCATATCAGCAGCACCTCGCCCATACAAATATCCATCACGTAGTGTCGGTACAAATGGCGCAGAAGTCCAACTACTTTCTTCACCTACCGGCACCACATCTGTATGCCCAGCGAAACACAGTAATGGCCCTTTTTGACCATAGACAGCGTAAAAATTATCCGTCTCATCAAAGCGCATCGTTTCAATTTGAAAGCCCATAGCGGTTAAGCGACTCATCAGCAATGGCTGACAGCCATGATCATCAGGCGTGATCGAAGGGCGGGCGATTAACGCCTTGGCCAGTTTTAAAGTTTCCGTTTCCATCATCCTTCACCCCTTAAATAACTTCAGGCAGCTTGCGCGGCTGCCTGTTAGCATATATTAACTTTATAAACCAAAAAACACTGCTTGCCAAATATTTACTCAGCCATCGATTAAACACCGACAAACCTTAATTCATCCAGAACAAAATAGTACTGATTATCAGCATGTGAAATTTACCCCCAAAATCGAGAAACAAAACAACTTCTCAGCATTGAGGTAAACACTGTTGTGTTGAAATTTAATCGCTTTAGAGACTGTTTGCAGTATAGACGCATTATTTCAAGCATAGAAATCAAACCCAAATCAACTCTGCGCACGATTGACGAGACATGATGTGTATAAGTGCAAAACTTCCTATTTATATTTTTAACACTAGCAACACGTTCATTGATGAAGATCAGCCATTTGCACCCATGACTCTTCTAATCAAGCAATAAAACAACCTCCTAATTGCCGCTATAACGTTGCTCATGCAAGCACATCCATAGGCATTTTCAGGCTTAATACCCCTAATTTTTACTGCCTACAACCCAAGAACAATTAACTTAAAAGACAGCAACCTGAATTTCCCCACCTGAACACCAATATCTGCAAGTTTTGTGTAAATTAAAAACCACATCATCCTTAGCTGATCAAAATTAAATCCCTTTATGTTCACAACAAATTAAAGATAAATCATTTCTTCGTCTGGTCACAAAACCATGCACCCAGCAATCTCAATCATATTTCCTTCTCAGCTTATGCAAACATCAAGCTCATTTTTTGCTACCATCGATCATTCATAGCTTCTGACAGCTCGTTTGACATTACATAGCAATTCATAAGCGATGGTTCCGGCAGCGGCCGCCACTTCATTCACATTGACCACATCACCCCAAAGCTCCACCTCACTGCCCAAAGCGTGCTGATGATCTGCCAACTGAACCGTGAGCATATCCATCGACACCCTGCCGACTATGCGACTGCGTACACCTTCAATAGCGACTGGCGTTCCAGTTGGTGCACGGCGAGGGTAACCATCGGCATAACCACAAGCAACCAAACCTACCCGTGTAGACTGTGTCGTCACAAAAGTGGCACCATAGCCAATACTTTCCCCCTTTTGCAACACCCGTTCTCCAAAGACCTGGCTAACCAGACGCATAACCGGCTTAAACCGGCTATCAGTACCACCCAGTGGCGACACACCATACAACGCTAGCCCTGCTCTGCCCCAGCCGCGCTGAGCTTGTGGACAGGTCATCATGGCGGCAGAATTGGCTAAACTGATCTCACCAGCTAAATCTGTGCAGACCAGATCAAACGTGTCAATTTGATCGGCTGTCATCGACTTCATTGGTTCATCCGCACAGGCAAAATGGGTCATTTTCACCACGTCTGTGACGTAATTACTTTGCATCAAAGCCTGATATACTGGAGCATAATCGTGCGGAAAAAAACCAGTGCGATGCATCCCTGAGTCCATTTTTAACCACACCTTAACCGGCAATTGCCAGTTATACGCCAGTAAAGCCTCCAATTGCCACTGATTACCCACCACTGGCCACAAATCATATTGATCAACCAGTGCATATTCTTCGGCAGAAAAAACCCCCTCCAGCATAACAATCGGATTTTCTATTCCTGCTGAACGCAACTCAATGGCTTCATCAATAGAAGAAACAGCAAAACCATCTGCCAGATCAGTTAAAGCCCTGGCACAATGTACCGCGCCATGACCATAGGCGTTGGCTTTGACCACAGCCAGCATCTTGCCTGAACCATGCATCCGTTTTAAAGTTCGAAAATTATCACGTAAATGATTTAAACGAATGTGCGCAACCAAAGGGCGCATAATCGATCTCCTTGTGTGCGAATCAGATAATCTTCATCAAGATTGAATCACAGTCTCAAATCAAAACTCTGCCGCAAATATACTTAAATGGAATAGAACATAAAATATTATACTGCTACCCACATTCAAGCCTAGCAATAAAAAAACCAGCCGAATAGAATAAACTTATTCTGCCGTCTGAACCGCCTAGATATAGCGTGTCAAAGATAAATCTTGACTATCCACTTCAGGTTTAACCCCACTAATCAGATCTGCCAGAATTCGACCGGATCCTAAAGCCATGGTCCACCCTAACGTTCCATGACCAGTATTCAAAGATAAATTAGTGAATCGGCTAGCTCCAATAATCGGCGTACCATCAGGCGTCATCGGTCGCAGTCCACTCCAGAACACAGCATCATCCTGATGACAACAATGCGGAAATAATTCATTCACCACCATACTCAACGTGGCCTGTCGTTTTGGATTCAGCTTAATGCGATAACCGGATAACTCCGCCATCCCGCCGACACGAATACGTTGATCAAAACGAGTAACCGCTACCTTATGTGCCTCATCAATCACCGTCGATTGAGGAGCAAGATTTTCATCAGCAATCGGAATAGTCAGCGAATAGCCCTTAACCGGATAAACAGGAATATTCATCCCCAGCTTTTTCAGCATCGGACGGCTAAAACTGCCTAAAGCACAAACATAATGATCAGCAGTAAACCACTCACCATTCGCCACAACACCTTTTATCTGACATTTTTCATCTTGTATTGTAGTAATAGCATGTTTATACAGAAACTTAACCCCTAAATCCGCGCATTTCTCGGCCAATTTAGTCGTAAATAAATAACAATCACCTGTAGCATCTTGCGGTAAGTACAAAGCACCCGCTAGCTTAGATGCCATGTGTGCCAGAGCCGGTTCATAGCGAAGACATTCTTCTGCCGAAGTCAACCATTCAACCGGCGTATTCCACTGTTGGAAAATATGCAAATCTGCTTGAGCATTGGCCATTTCCTTATCAGTGCGGAAAATTTGCAAAATCCCCTTCTGTCGTCCTTCAAAGTCTATATTTTCCTCAGCTTGTAGTTGCTTAAGCATTTCCCGACTATATTCGGAAATACGTACCATCCGTTCCTTATTGGCTGCAAAACTGAGCGCATTGCAATTAGCGAGCATTTTCCACAACCATTGCAGTTGAAATAAACTGCCAT
This sequence comes from uncultured Neisseriaceae bacterium, assembly GCA_945267035.1. GTDB lineage: Bacteria > Pseudomonadota > Gammaproteobacteria > Burkholderiales > Neisseriaceae > Snodgrassella. Next base: position 100,477 of record CALYOS010000002.1, read on the forward strand.
CTGGACGAAATAACAATGGAGCGTGTTGTTGAAACAACCATTTAAACGCCTTAAGAGGGATACCTGGAGCAGCCCAAGGAGCCGAATAACCATAAGAGAGTTGACCAGCATTGGCAAAACTGGTTTCTAAAGCAGCTTGATCACCGCGTTCCAATACTGTCACCTCATGCCCAGCTTTGGCCAAATACCATGCTGTCGTGACCCCTACCACACCTGCACCCATTACCAACACCTTCATAGGCTTCATCCCCTAATCATCAATCAACTTACATCAATCGCTTAATATAAACCTAATTTAACCGTCAAACCAGATCAAACAGCCAAACCTAGTGAATTTCACTTTAAACAGAGCAAAAAAAATAGTATTTTAATGAACCTCAGTAAAAAAGGATCAAATCATCGTGAATAACATAGACAAAATCGACATGAAAATATTGTCTATCCTGCAAAAAAATGCCCGTATAACCATGACCGAACTGGCTGATACCGTGGGGCTTTCCACTACGCCGGTTACCGAACGGGTACGCCGGCTGGAACGTGAACACATCATTACTGGCTATCACGCACGCCTCAATCCGCGCGCCCTCAACCAAAACTTACTGGTGTTTGTTGAAATCAAATTGCGCTCCAAATCGGGCAATATATTTGAAGATTTTCGCCGAGAAGTACTGACCATTCCACAGGTACTAGAGTGCCACCTGATTTCAGGAGAATACGATTATCTGATCAAAATCCGCATCCCTAACATGCATGCCTATCGCAATATGCTGGGTAATATCCTGTTGCAACTACCGGCAGCAGCAGAAAGCCGCAGCTACGTAGTGATGGAGGAAGTTAAAGAAGAACATATCCTGCACCTTGAATAAAATGCATGCATCAAAACAGTCCACCCCCCTTAAGTTAAACCATGCTTAAAAACGCTAATAAACATAAAATAAACCTGAATGCTAGCCAGAAGAGAGAATATAATATAAATTAATGCAAACAACCTTTGATCAAAATCATTAACTAATCATCTGAATTTTTTACCTTAATTATTCAATATCAATTCATTTGGATCTATTGTGTACAAAAAAAATTTCCAGCAATTGATGCTGCTATTATTTCTTTGCTCTACCACGGTTACTGCTTTTGCTGACTCTTTGGGCATAGGTATTAGCTGGAGCAAATCACCGTATAAAGGGTACGGTGGACAAACCGAGCCATTACCACAAATAGATATTGATAATGGAAGATTTTTTATTGATGACCTCAGTATCGGTGCCTACTTGTATAAAACAGATAAACAGGAAATCACCGTAGATTTAAGTTATCTGCCGCAGCAATTCAAACCCAAAGATAGCGATAATGCCAAACTAAAAAAACTGGATAAAAGACATCCTACTGCCGTCGCTGAATTAGGCTATTCCCTAACCACATCCATTGGCAACTTTTCCGCATCCATGGGCGCAGATGTGCTCGATAACAGCAATAGTTTATTAATGGATGCCAGTTACAACTTTGCCTTTAGTGGCGATAAATGGACAGTATTACAAACCATTGGCTTAGGATGGGCAAACAGCAATCATAACGACTACTACTATGGCATTTCCCATCAGGAAGCAAAACGCTCAGATCTACCAGCCTATCATGCTAAATCCTCATTCACCCCCTATGTTGCGATCACTGGTAACTACAAAATGACCAAACACATCAATGGTTTCGCCGGCGTTCGAGTCGATAAACTGACTGGAGATGTGAAACATAGCCCCATGACAGAACACAGCGTTATTCCCAGCATATTTGCAGGCATGAACTACCAATTCTAAACCATGGGTCCTTTCAGAGTTCATATGCGTTTTCATCCCCGAAATTAAACCCGAACGCTTACATAAGCTCTAGCTAAAAAATAAGCCAACCGATTGAGTTGGCTTGTTTTTTTAAATTTAATTCACCATACCACGCTAAAAATTGATTCAAATTAGGCCATTGTGCTTGCAAACAAATAAATTCTTTTCCCAGTTTAAAGCTTATTATTTGCTATTTTTAATCTTCACCTTCATAGCTCTAAGCGGAAAAGACTTCTTGAGCATTTTAACTATCTTATGAATTCGTTTGATCGCTAAGTCAGAGTAAGAATTGATACAAAACCAACCAAATTGATCTCACTCCTGTCCTCTAGCATAAAAAGTTGCCCCATCTACTGCTGGTAAATAAAATTGACCAAATTTTGTTTTTAAAGAAATTTCAATGCTAATGAAACACTTGAATATTCCTATGCCACAGCAATGAAGCACCAATTTAGAGTTTTACCAAAATTTCTGACTTTATTGGCTAACATAAAAATAAATGATACGCCATACTACGATTAATCTTCAAAAATTATTCAAACTATGCCAACCACACTAAAACAGCACAATTTAAAATTATCATTTACACCCGCAACTCCCTATTCATTACCCGAGTAGAATAATCAAGCTAATAGACAGTAAACCGCAAAACCCAACAATTTATCAATTCATAATGACAACATGGTCATTGCGCAAATATCCCAACCGTCAATTCACCCATGGCATGCTTATTCCTGCAATAAATTAACCAACAGAGTCGTTTGTTCATCCAACTCTCCAACAGCCTCATTGACATATAAATAAATCGGTGTAGCACGCTGCACACCCTGTAATAATGGCAACAACCGTAACTCACCACTGATTAACTGCGCCTGAATGCGTTCTTCCGGCAACCAACCATAACCAACCCCATTAATGACCGCTTCGATCGCCGCTTCAATCGTAGTAAACGTCCAATTTTCTGCCGTCGCAACTTGCCGATCAGTTAGTTGCTGTTGATCACGACTTACTATTTCAATCAGCGGATAACGCGCCAAATCGCTTGAACATAACGGAGCAGGCAATTTTAATAACGGATGATCATGATGAACTACCGCTACAAAATTCACGTTTAACAACAACTTCCCCGTCACTCCCCTTTCGTCAGTAGGAGTAATAATATAAACATCAGCTTGACGCTGCTGTAAATCGGCACAGCGTTCACTGCGCAAAACCTCAGTTAAATGAATTTGCGTAGAAGGATAAATCTGTTGAAATTGACGCAAAACCGTAAACAGCCGAAGTTTAGGAAAAATACTATCAACCACCAGATCCAGCCGAGCTCGTTCGCCCCCACGCAAAGCCACAGCACGATTTTCCAGAGCTTGGAAACCACGTAATAAAGGCAAAGCCTGCGCCAGCAATTGTTGCCCTACCGGTGTTAATTCCGCTTTTCGCCCGACAACCTTCAGCAAAGAAACACCCAAACGTTCCTGCATCAACGTCATCTGGTAACTTACAGAAGATTGACTGCGATGAAAAACCGCTGCGGCGCGGGCAAAACTACCATATTCAACCACGGCCTGAAGTAGTAACCATTGTTCCAAAGTCGTTTTCATTGCCAAACCTATCGAAATTTTCGATCATTTTAGCCTAAAAATAACGTTTTTAATTCAAGAAATAAATGATTAAACTTCAATGGTTATTTAATTAAGGAACACCAGCATGCAAAATTTCGATAAACATAATCTTAGTGAGCTTGTAGGTAAACATTTAGTTTACACTTATGACAATGGCTGGAACTACGAAATATACGTGAAAAACAGCACCACCATGGACTATCGCATTCACAGCGGTATCGTGGGAAATCGTTGGGTTAAAGATCAACAGGTGTATATCGTGCAGGTAGCCAAAGCAGTATTTAAAATATCCTGGACTGAGCCAACTGGCACCGATGTCAGCCTGATCATCAACCTTGAAGATAAAATCTTCCATGGCACCATATTCTTCCCGCGTTGGGTCATCAACAATCCAGAAAAAACCGTTTGCTTTCAAAACGACCATATTGCGCAAATGCAAGCGTATCGCGATGCCGGACCAGCTTATCCAACTGAAGTCATCGACGAATTTGCAACCATCACCTTTATTCGTGATTGTGGTGAAAACCGAGAAGACATTATCAATTGTCCAGCCAGCGAACTGCCCGCCGACTTTCCACAAAACCTGTCAGCAAACTAAACAGCGAACAGAGTTGAACATCGAGCGTTCAACTCTGTTTTTTTGTCCTGTCATACAAATATCAGCCATTTTTCCAACTGAACACTTTTGACAATTAATCCTAGCCTTCAGCAGCGTCTGTTCTTTCCATAGCGCCTAGATTCGGACTATCTTGCTAATGGCATGAGTAAAATGTATTTATTCAATTGTGCTTGCGCCAAAACAGATGGGACTAGCACAATTTCAAGCCTTTCCATGCAGATCAAACCATCTTATAGACAAACTAGAGTGACACCAAATAATCCAATATCGAAAGAACAGAATGTATATGGCGAAGTGATCAAGATCAACCTAGCTTACTCCTAATCAATGGGTTATTAAAATATCATACTAAGAACAATTGATAAGATCATTTAACCAAAACCCCATAATCTTTGTATCATCCAGCAATAAAAAATTTAGTGAAACGGGACGGGACTTGAGTTAAAAATCGCCCCTTTTTATAGACGGCGGTAAGGGAACCGTGACAATAGAAGATGATGTAGAATGCAACACCTATATCAACACTGAAGAGAAAAAGATGGGCACAAATAAGACCGCTCGGTGTGATGTATTCAAGATAAAATAAGGGCTATAAAAAAATCTCAGAAAAAAACTAATGGAATAGTAAAAACTTACCATCTGAAATTTTGGATGAAAAACCATTTCGACACTTAGCCAATAAAAACAATAGCTGAATTTTTCCAGACTAGGCTTAAAAAGTGTTAAACCGCATGCGGTTGAAACAAACAAATGCCTAAAATCTGTAGTCCAATTTTCTAGCAATCACAACCCTGCACCGTACATTCGATTTGTCCTCGGCTATTCAATTAACTGACTAGATGCCTATTTTTCGGAACTCTTCTAAAAACATCAAATAATCATATAGCGGCAACAAACTTTTGAAACCTCGTGACAATTTTTTGGCCAGATCTGCATTGAACACATCCTGAACATTATTTTCTGTCGCCATCACAGCTAAATTTTTTCGGTTATACCAGGTAGCGATTTTTGCGTCTTGCTCCTTAATTAAGGGTCTTTTATAACTTTCCCCAACAAGTTCAAAAGGTTTTTTCACACAGCGTATCGTCTGCAAAAATTGCTTTGAATCATTCAATATCTGTTCTCGGAATAAATCCATCATCGGTTTGGATGCACAATAATAACCCAGCCCATAACGATAGCCATCAGAACTAAGTTCAAAAAAATAAGCTGGTGCTTCTTTCCAGTCGCGATTAGGGCGTTTAAAAGTTAACCATAAACGATTACGATATAAAGATTTATCTTTTGAAAAGCGCGTATCGCGATGAATTCGTGAAATAGTTTTACCGATTGCTGGACGTATTTCAAACTGTGAATCTATTTTCAGCATCTCATCAGCTAGCTGGGTCACCAACAACCGAAATGGTTTAATCAATTCATTATCATAGATTGCCCTATGCTGCTCAAACCAAGATTTACTATTATTAATCCACACATCTTGTAAAAAATTGAGCCCAGCTTGGCTAAAACCCTGAAAGTGATTCATTTCTTTCCCCTTAACCTATCGATCTTGTTCCATACAAATTGGCGTAGATAGTCTAAGAATATTAGACAACCATTTTTCGTCGCTCTACCTTGACTGATCCAAGCACACATGCAATAAACACAGCCAAATCGTCTACTTGATTTGGTCAAGACCAGTTTGCCATCATCACCAGTGCATTTTTCAGCCGGTAATCGAAAACAATAACATGGTTAGTATAAAACGCATGAAAAAACATATTTATATTTAATTATATCAAATATTTAGCCACCAACATGCTACACATCATCTTGGTATAGTGATAACAAATACCTCTCTATTCTAATTTCTTAATGAATACCCGCCACAACCAAAATACAACCGAAACCAAAATGACCCAATAAATACTGCCAATGGTTGCATGAAGAATCAGCAAAACCAGATTAGAGGAAGATGTATTAAATAACTTCATGGTTTGATCAATGATCTGGTCTGAATTGATCAATAACGTTGAAGGAAAATCGACAATACCCCAAAACATCCACGCCCACACACCATCATCCGAGGTTTTATTATTAATAAAAATATAAAACAATGTTAATAAAATCAATCGGATTGAAATAACCGCTTTGGCAATTAAAGCAAAATGTAGAGGCATATCAAATAGCCCTTGATTTAGATCGATCATATGAACTGACTGATCATGCTTAGATAAAAAAACCTTTCCTGCGCAAACAAGCTCAGGTTTTCCAGCATAACCTATTTACTAATTTACGCTCTACTCAACATATTTGATCGTATTATTCACGGTGCAAAACTGATTTAATCGCCAAACCCATCATCAACGGGTTTTAGCCCTAATGACCGTACAGACCCGTCGTGCATCCATCAGTCAGATCAACTCAAATTTAATTCAAGCTATTACCTGTTAAACATTGTCCTGAGACAACTTTCTTACCGCTGTACCCTACTTATTTCCTAAACTTTGCAAAATTTCCATTGCTTGGGTCACATCGTCTTCAGCCACAAAAATATGGTCATGATAATAACCGGCAACCACATTACAACTGATTTGCTGACTGGCCAATGCCTGCGAAAATGCAGCGGTCAATCCCACTGCAGCCAGTGATGAATGCACCTTCAACGTAATCCAGCCGGCGATATACTCATATTTCAATCCATGTGCTTCTGCCACATCCTGAGCCAGAACCAGCGTTACACCCTCTTGCTCACGGATAGTTGCAACAGCCTGTTGCCATAACGTCGGATGCACATCCGCTACCGTACAGAAAACAAACCGTCCTGGGTTATGCTGCGGTGCAGCCGAACTCAATAAAATTTGCAGATTACGCTCTCCAGACATCATTTTCCCCTTGCGAAATGCAGATTCAAAAAAAACTATATTAATCTTTATTCATAGCAATCACAATATTTATGCCGAGAAGAATTCCACTTATACCTGCTGAGCTAACTTTTGTTGCAGAGTTGATCTTGAACCAGATAGCTAACCGAGCTACATTAACCACAAATAGCTTCACTGGCTTTCATATTCAACGATGTGCAACCTAGCATGATTCTAAAATTGACCAAGCTGATGGACTCAGAGAACACCTACCAAAATGCCAAAAGCATAAAAAGAAAAAACTAAAAAAATGCGCACACGGTTAAGTGTGCGCCAAGTCTACAAAGGAGAAATAGAGGAGAAACTGTTAAACCAGCCTGTAGCTGATTTAACGAAGCGAATTATGCCCGAATTGACTAAGCATGGCAAGTATTAATTTGTATTATTTCTACAAAATTAAGTTATTTTTTCCAAATAGCGGGTAAATTCGCCTAATTTTCATCATTTTTTTGATGACAATTGAATAAAAAACCATATTTAAAAAGTATTTAGCTACTATATACAGTAACTATATCATTTACACAACGTTTTAGCCGAATGAGCGATGATTATGACCAATTAACCCGCAATCGATGCGCGGTTTCAAAAAATTCGTTTAAGGCTACAGCATCACCCTCTTGCAAATAACCTTGCAAAATAGCCAGTTCATTTTGCTGCTGAGACAGTAGCTTGATCAAATCCGCACGATTAGCCAGACAAATATCTGTCCAGATTTGTGGGTAGCTGGCTGCAATGCGCGAAAAATCGCGGAAACCACTTCCGGCAAAACTCAGCAATTCTTTGGCATCAGCACACGTGGCGAGCTGATGCACATATGCATAAGCCAACATATGTGGTAAATGACTCACTGCAGCAAAAATCTCATCATGTCTGACAGCATCTAAGCGGTATACTGTCGCTTGCACCGTCTGCCACATTTGCACGACTTGATTTAACGCATCTGCATCCTGTTGTTCGTGTTCACAAATAATGCATTTTTTGTGCGCAAATAAACCAAACTGCGCCGACAGTGCCCCATGGCGATCAGAACCTGCAATCGGATGTGCGGCGACACATCGACTATAAAACTGCGGCAATTGCTGGGCAAATGCCTGTAATGCCAACTGTTTAGTACTGCCTACATCACTGATGATCGTCTTTTCATTCACATAAGGTGCAAGCTGACTACAGATATGCGGTAAAGTATTGACAGGTGTAGCGATGATAACCATATCGGCATCACCAACACTATCAGCATTGATCTCAATAGAGCCTCTGTCAATCACCCGTCTTTCAATCGCTCGGGTTAAATTTTCAGCATCCACATCGATACCGACCACCTCGGCAACTTTTCCGGCGCGTTTTAAATCTAACGCCAGTGAACCGCCAATCAAACCCACACCAACCAAAAGTAATCGACGCAAATTGAACGCAGTTTGCTGGTTAACCAAGTTGTTTTCTTTATCCATCATCAGCAACTAAAACCATTCATATCATCGTCCCCATGCCGACAAAAACGCTTGCCAATGCGCCGCATTTTGATTTTGCAAATAAGTTTTTAGACGTCTGATTTCCTGTTCATACTCATCAGCATCAAGAAAACCACGCATCAGATTAAAGCGTAAATACATCAGAAAAGTATTGGTGGCATCAGTTTCACAATAATGACGGATTTCTGCTAACTCGCCATCATGATAAGCAGCCCAAACTTTACTCCCATCCATGCCTAACTTACCGGGAAAGCCACATAATTTAGCCATGTCATCCAATGGCACATTGGCACGGGGCTGATACAAAGCCAGCAAATCCATTAAATCGCAATGACGGCTATGATAACGACTGATATAGTTATTCCATTTAAAATCCCGGCTATCACCAAAGTCACCCTCACCCATATCCCAATAACGCGGGGCACTAATACCATGAACTAAGCCGCGATAATGTAAAACAGGTAAATCAAACCCACCGCCGTTCCAACTGACCAGCTGCGGAGTATGCGTTTCTATCAGTTCAAAAAACTTAGCTATCAGCGTTTCCTCAGTGTCTTCAAGATCTCCAATACTGGCGACATGAATCTTTTCACTACCCCAGCGCATACAACATGAGATCGCCACCACTTGTTGCAAATGTAATTGCATAAAGTCACTGCCACCTGTTTTTGCACGCCGTTGTTGCTGGGCAAATTCCACAACTTCCCAGTCACTGACTTCATCAGGTAGATGATTTAGGACACGTATACCGGCCACATCTGGTACAGTTTCAATATCAAATGCCAAAATCGGAACCATGGTATCTTTTCACCAGAAAAACTATAGCAACTATTGTGGCATGAAGCACAGAATGCGCCAACCATATTAAATAGTTTACCTTCAGATATTCACATCTATGTGGCAAAAAATGACAATAAACCCTTGCCGTAAATCATCTGGGCTTATTCGCTGAAACATCTACATTTAATTTTACCTTTTAGCCCAGCTTGAATCATGATGATGGTATAAACAATAGGCCACATAAATATCCAAAACCAGATTTATTTTTCAGCGCAACTGATCCACAAAATTGAGTCAAAAATGTGATTTTTTTCGCTATTAATACTTCCCTGATTGCAAAATCTTAAGGCATAATAGCGTGGTATAAACAAAATTATTCTATTATTAACCATAAAAAGTCTTCTAAAATGAAAAAATCATATTTACATCATTGTCTCGCTTCGTTAATGCTGCTTTTGAGCCTGACTGCCTGTAATAATACTAACGAAAAAAATAATGGCTCCGCCTCTGCGGCCTCAACAACAACAGCCGCTTCTGCAGTTAGCAAACAACCTGATAACAACCTAGTGAACCAGCCGGTAGACGCAGAAATCAGTAAAAAAATCACTCAAAATTTGGGTGAAAGAATGCGTAAGGCATTTAATCAAAATGATATTAACATCACTAAAGTCAGCCATACCCCTATCAAAGGTCTTTATGAAGCTGCTATTGGGAACAAAATCATCTATACCGATGAAAATGGTCAATACATGCTTATAGGTAATCTGGTTGATATTGAAAATAAAGTGAGTCTAACTGAGAAACGTATGGATGAGCTATCCTCCATCGATTTCAGCAAACTGCCTTTAGATAAGGCCATTAAAGTAGTGCGTGGTAAAGGCGAGCGGGTTCTAACCGTATTCTCTGATCCAGACTGCCCATATTGCAAAAAACTGGAAGAAGAACTGGCTAAACTGGATAATGTCACTATTTACACCTTCATCATGCCTATTTTATCTCTACATCCAGAAGCTCAGAAAAAAGCCGTGCAAATTTGGTGTCAGCCAAAACCAGCAGAGGCATGGGATAATTGGATGCGTAAAGGCAAAATGCCTCCAACTGTAAAAGAATGTCCTAACCCCATTACTGACGTTATTGCGTTGGGTAGTTCACTGGGCTTTGATGGCACCCCAACTTTGGTTTTCCCAAATGGAAAAACTGTTCCTGGAGTTCTTCCTAAAGAAGCACTAGATATAGAACTGGATAAAAACCAGAAATAATTTTACAAAAAAGCAGCCTTAAAGGCTGCTTTTTTAAGCACTTGATCTTTTCCTCCGTTATGGCTGCCCGTCATAGCGAAGCCTGCATCCACAAATTAAAACTCAGATAAACTATGTCTTGTTTGCTCAAATTTATTTTCTTGCTTGGTGGTTATAAAATGGCCTTCTTAGATCAGTTCTCACTCTCTACAGATGAGCCTAAACGATTTAACTAACCGCCAACCCCAAAATGTACCACTTAGAGCAATAACCATCTATACTGACTATCGGCTTACACATTCCTGAATAACAATCTATGTATGAAGTTCAAAGAGTCTACGATTATCATGCTCAACAACCAGCCATTCTGGTAGACCGATTATGGCCACGTGGGATCAGTAAAGAGAAACTACACTCAGTACAATGGTTCAAAAACATCTCACCATCCACACCACTACGACAGTGGTTCCATCAGGATAGAGCAAAACACTTTGCAGAATTTTGTCAGCGATATAAACAAGAACTGCAGCAACCGGAGCAAATGCAGCTATTGGAAACCATCCGTCAACTACATCAACACCACCCAAATTTGCTGTTACTCACTGCCAGCAAAAATATTGCACTCAGTCACTTGCCCGTTTTAGTGAATGAACTGTTACAACACTGATATTTGGACACCTTCATCTGTATCAACTCGGGGATCAATGAATTAATACATTGTCTGAGTGATACTCCCCCAGCATGATGCTCAAGCATGGCTGTTTTTTCCGATTAAATAACATCAGACTGGATAAAAAACCTATCACGACAGATATTGATTTCTCATAACAATATTAATTTTAGGATCACAAAAATTATGCAACCATGTTAGCAACGAACCACTACAAAACATGGCACATTTTTAATTTTTAATGAATAAATCCAATAAGTCCTAATCAATCCCCTAACCTGAACATCACACCGCCTGAATCTTAAACTTCGAGGATTCTTGCTAAAAATAAAAAACAGCCAGAGTAAACTCAGGCTGTTTTTTTAATTTTGTGGTGGATTAGGCGGCATCTGTTTGCACTTCTGAACGCAACAAATTGATCAACCTAACAACACGATCTTTTAGTTCGCGCCGATCGACAATCTGATCAATAGCACCTTTTTCCAGTAAAAACTCAGCTCGTTGAAAACCTTCTGGTAAAGTTTCACGTACAGTCTGTTCAATAACCCGAGGACCAGCAAAACCAATTAAAGCATTCGGTTCAGCCAGCACCACATCGCCAAGAAAAGCAAAACTGGCTGATACACCACCCATAGTTGGATCAGTCAGAACAGAGATAAAAGGCAACGATTTATCACTCAGCAAATGTAAAGACGCACAGGTTTTTGCCATTTGCATAAGAGAATTTAAACCTTCTTGCATACGGGCGCCACCAGATGCAGCCACACAGATAAAGGCACAATCATGTTTTACCGCTTCGCGCACACCACGAACAAATTTTTCCCCCACAGCAGCACCCATGGAGCCACCAATAAATCGAAACTCAAAAGCAGCCACCACCACTGGCGTTCCATTCATGGTGCCGCGCATCACCACCATCGCTTCATTTTCCTGTGTCAGCTTGCGTGCGGCACTCAGACGATCAGTGTATTTTTTACTGTCACGGAATTTCAGCATATCCACCGGTTTCACATTTGCACCGATTTCATACTGTTTCCCCTCGTCCAGCATCATCTGAATACGCTCTCGCGCTGATACAGGATTGTGGTAGCCACAATTCGGGCAGACTTCCATATTTTTTTTCAAATCTGTGGCATACAAAGTTGCAGCACAAGATGGACATTTCTGCCACAATCCTTCAGGGATACCGGTGGATTTCGTCGCAGCATCTTTATTAATCTTCGGAGGCAAAATTTTGTCTAACCAGCTCATTATCTTATTCCTGAAAATTGCCTGGCAGTCCGAACAATTCAGAATACCTAACAAATAAACTCACGTGCAATTTCAAACCAGTGCCTGTTTTATTTCAGCCACTACCGGTGCAAGAGCTTCTGCTTCATGCCCTTGATTCTGATCTATGGTATTGACGAAGCGGCTTCCAACTATCACGGCATCCGCCACAGCTCCGATTTTTCTAGCTGATTCAGCATCTTTAATACCAAAACCAACACCAATAGGAATCTGAATAAATTGACGTAAATGTTCAATTCTACGCGAAACTTCGTCTACATCCAACTGTGAAGACCCAGTGACTCCTTTGAGCGACACATAATAAACAAAGCCACTGGCCTTACTGGCAATCAATTTTATCCGTTCATCGCTTGTTGTCGGCGCGATCAGAAAGATACAATCTAAACCATGTGCTTGCATATTGGCGTGTAAGTCATCAATCGATTCTGCTGGACAATCAACTGTCAGCAAACCATCCACACCAGCGTTTGCTGCCGCCTGCACAAATTGTTCATATCCCATATGATATACAGGATTTAAATAACCCATCAGTACAATAGGAGTATGTTGATTGTGCTGGCGAAACAAAGACACCACCTGCAAAACATCAGTCAAAGAAACGTTATTTCGTAACGCTCGCTCACTAGCGGCCTGAATAACCGGACCATCAGCCATCGGATCAGAAAATGGTACGCCTAATTCAATGATATCTGTGCCCTGTTCTACCAGAACCTCCAGCAGCTTGGCTGTAGTTGACAAATCCGGATCCCCACAGGTGACATAAGAAACCAGTGCTGTTTGACCATTAAGCTGTTGGAAAGTTTGTTGAATTCTACTCATATTTTTCTCGATTTATTCCCGAGCCACATTGATCAGTGTCTTTATTGCCTGACACAAGCAACCCTGCAATATAGCTTATTTAGAATCAATTTTTCATCGATTGCACCGGCGCAGGGACTCGCCCACCGCGGTTGATAAATACCTCACAAGATCCATCCTTAACTGGCATAATCGGTGCATGGCCCAGCAAACCGCCAAACTCAACATATTCACCCACATCCTTGCCTGTTACCGGAATAATCCGTACCGCTGTGGTCTTACTGTTAATCAGACCGATAGCCGCTTCATCAGCAATGATACCAGACAGCGTACTGGCTGGCGTGTCACCCGGAACAGCAATCATATCCAAGCCAACTGAACAAACCGCTGTCATCGCCTCTAGTTTATCTAAAGTCAAGACACCAGCTTCTACCGCAGCAATCATTCCTTCATCTTCAGATACAGGAATAAATGCCCCACTCAATCCACCAACAGCACTTGAGGCCATCATACCGCCTTTTTTGACAGCGTCATTGAGCAAGGCCAAAGCAGCAGTCGTACCATGCGTACCACAAACACTTAACCCCATTGCTTCAAGAATCCGAGCCACGCTATCCCCAACAGCTGGCGTAGGTGCCAAAGAAAGATCCAGAATACCAAATGGTATACCTAACTTTTTACTGGCTTCATGACCAATCAATTCGCCAACGCGGGTGATTTTGAATGCTGTTTTTTTCACCAGTTCGGCTACTTCAGTCAGATTCAGTCCTGAAGTATTTTGCAAGGCAGCACACACGACACCCGGACCAGATACACCAACATTGATCACACAGTCAGATTCACCTGCACCATGGAATGCGCCTGCCATAAAAGGGTTATCTTCAACCGCATTACAGAATACCACCAGTTTGGCACAACCAAAACCTTCTGGTGTGATGTCTGCTGTACGCTTAATGGTTTCGCCCATCAATTTGACTGCATCCATATTAATACCAGCTCGAGTGGAGCCAATATTCACCGAACTGCACACCACATCAGTGCAAGCCAGAGCTTCAGGAATAGACCGGATCAACACTTCATCGGCCGGACTCATACCTTTATGCACCAAAGCAGAAAAACCACCAATGAACGAAATACCTATCGCTTTGGCCGCCCTGTCCAGCGTCTGTGCTATTGATACGTAGGAATCTGCTCCGGTTGCAGCACCAATCTGCGCAATTGGCGTGACAGCTATCCGCTGATTGACAATTGGCACGCCAAACTTGGTTGATAATTCCGTAGCAGTGCGCACCAGATCCTTACCAACACGAGTGATTTTGGCATAAATTTTGTCGTTCAAACGGTCAATATCCGTATCAATACAATCATGTAAATCAATACCAATTGTAATGGTTCGCACATCAAAATGCTGGTCAGAAACCATTCGAACAGTTTCTAGAATCTCGTTGTTCTGAATAGAAAACGACATTGATCACTCCTAAATCCGGTGCATGGCATTAAACAATTCTTCATCCTGCACGCGAATATGCAGTCCCCTTTTTTCGCCCTCAACGGACAGAAATTCACAAAATTGCATCCGTGGTAAAGTACATAATTCGGCGTTCAGCAAAATAATCATCGTAAAATAATCATCCATTAACTGCTGACTGATATTGACAATACTCACCTTGTGTTCAGCCAACATCGTGGCCACTTCAGCAACTATACCAATCCGATCTTTTCCAATAACCGTCATCACCGCGCGACTAGACATAATTTATCCTGTTTTTAATTATTTATCATTACCATAACATAATTATGGATTTTCGTATTCCATTTGGCCGCTTTTAAACGCTGTTGTTGACTAAACACATTTGACTACTTTTAAATATCAAAGCAAGTAGTAAAATAAAGCCAGCCACAGCCAATCCCAGCACAGACACGCCTGTCCAGCCAAAATAGGCATAAGCCATTGCAGAAGTTGATGAACCTAATACCCCTCCGATAAAGTACATGCTCATGTATCCGGAAGCGATTCTGCCCTTCAAAGCTGGATCAGACCGATAGATCAGCGTCTGATTAGTAATATGTAATGCTTGAATGGCAAAATCCAAAAGAACCACACCGGCTATCAAAGCCCACAGATGCATGCCACCGATATACAACAACCCCCAGCTACACAGAAACATTAGTCCGCATATTAACGTCATAATATAACTGTATCCCTTATCTGCTGCCCACCCACCTACATTTGAGCCAAATACGCCCAGAGCACCAAACAAACCAAACAAGCCAATCGTGCTCAAACTAAAATGATAGGGTTCATGGCTGAGCAATAAAGTCAGTGGGGTCCACAAAATTGAAAACAAACCGAAATCCAACGCGCCCAAAACAGCACGTTGTCGCAATAGTGGTGTCTGCCACAATAATTGCCACACTGAAACCAGCGTTTGCCGATAATTAAGCGTACTGGCAACATGCTGTACTTGCGGAAGTTTACATTGCAACACCACCGTCATTGCCAGCAACATCACCGCACCCAACACATAAACCATGCGCCAACCGAAATATTGAGCTACCAGACCAGAAAAAGTCCGCGACAGCAAAATACCCAGCAACAAACCACTCATCAACGTACCGATAACTCGTCCACGAGCCTCAGGCGTCGTCAGACTGGCGGCCAAAGGCATCAAAATTTGCGCCACGGTGCAAAATGTACCAACAAGCAAAAGTCCGCAAACGAAAAGCCAAAGACTCTGCGCCAAAGCAATCAACAAGGCACTTAAAGCCACCACAGCATACAAAGAAACAATCAGTTTTTTGTTATCTAACACATCACCAAGGGGAACCAAAAAGATTAACCCTAAAGCATAAGCAAGCTGTGTCAGCGTGATGAACATCCCACTGTGCACCACATTTAAACCAAATTGACTGGCGGTCACCTCAATAAGTGGAAAAATAAAATAATTGCTTGCCACAGCCAGACCAATGGCTAGAGCCATCAAAAAAGTCTGTACTGGAGACAATCCTGCATGATCATTCATAAAGCTAAAATCACCAAATAAACACCATCTATTAATAATAGCATTAGGTGATTTTTACAAGGAGACACCATCTAATCTGGCCACAGTATTGATATCTTTGTCACCGCGCCCAGATAAATTAACCAAAATAGTCTCATTCTTAGCCATTTTTGGTGCATTGGCTACAGCCCAAGCTACAGCATGACTGGATTCCAAGGCTGGAATAATACCTTCCTGAAGACAGAGCAAATGAAAGGCTTCTAAGGCAGCTTCATCTCCAATAGCTTCATATTGAACGCGCCCCAGATCATGTAGCAATCCATGCTCCGGCCCGACACCGGGATAATCCAGCCCAGCAGAAACTGAATGAGTTGCCAAAACCTGTCCATGATCATCCTGCATCAGATAACCCCGAAAGCCATGCAACACACCAAGCTGACTACCAGAGCTAATCGGTGCTGCATGCTGCTGACCATTTAATCCCAAGCCACCAGCTTCCACACCCACCAACCGTGTTTCCGGAACATCAATATAAGGATGGAACAAACCGATCGCATTCGATCCGCCCCCAACACAGGCCACAGCCACGTCAGGTTGGCGACCTATTGCTTCTTGCATCTGCATCCGTGCCTCTTCACCAATAACGCATTGAAAATCGCGTACCATTTCAGGATAGGGCATCGGACCGGCTACCGTTCCGATAATATAATAAGTATCATCCACCCGAGCTACCCACTCGCGTAGCGCTTCATTCATGGCATCTTTTAACGTTTTAGAACCTGATTCAACCCCGACAACTTCCGCGCCAAGCAATTTCATCCGGTAGACATTTGGCGCTTGACGTTTGATGTCTTCCGTTCCCATAAATACCGTACACGCCATCCCAAATCTGGCGGCCACAGTCGCAGAAGCCACCCCATGCTGTCCGGCTCCTGTTTCGGCAATAACACGTTTCTTCCCCATCCGCTGTGCCAGCAATGCTTGCCCGATAGTATTATTAACCTTATGTGCTCCAGTATGATTCAGATCTTCACGTTTAAGATAAATCTGCGCACCACCCAAATGATCAGACAAACGTTTGGCATGATAAACCGGGCTGGGGCGACCCACATAATGTTTCAAATCATACTGAAATTGCGCCCAAAATGCCGGATCCGCTTTAGCTTCATAGTACACTTTTTTTAATTCAGCTAAAGCCGCCATTAAAGTTTCAGATACAAACAACCCACCATGCTGACCAAAAAATCCTTGATCATCAGGATAGTGATAATTTTCCATATTTCTTTCCATTGAACGACCATGCACACACAAAATTAAACCATCGGGGCATATTAACACTTTTTAAATTCATTATCCCGTTCTCACCAACCTGTGACATCCTTCTTACAACAGTCTTCTTAACATCACAATAAGGTTGGCCACAGTAAAACCGCATGGTTTTATTTAGGGATATATAAACCAACCTACCCCCTACGAATTGAACTGTACGTATCAGCATAATTTATCTACATCATGTGACATAAAAGCCATCCACCCTCTTATAAACAATAGAATAACCCTTTATCAACCATTTACTGACACAATAGCGCTGAAAATTTGGCGGAAACAGTCTGTTGCCTAATCACCCCAATCATCCTAAAAATTTTTTTCAACCTTTATAAGCATTAAATGTTTACCTTAACTAAATAATATGAACTTGCATTAGTTCAATTAAGATAAGATTTGTTTATTTAAAACAACAACATTGGACTAACTATTTGTAATATTTATTACATCGTTACAAAATTCATTTACTGTCCCATAAACCAGATAAATTCCAACATATTGATTATTATTGTTATTTCTAATTATATTTAAACTATTTGTCATGTATGGGCAAAAATCTATATTCATTAATTACACAATGCAAATATTAATAGAACATGTAAATATTATAAAAAACATATACATAAACTTATATTTAACAAAATTTATACATAGCATACACTTCATAATAAATTTTACGCTAATACTGTTAAAGTATTAGATGATATTTGTAAAGACAAAAAATGAATACAATTTATAAGATTATCTGGAGTGAGAAACTCAAACAATGGATCGTTACCTCAGAATTAGGTCAACGCACTAAATCAACTTTAAAAAAAGTTCTGCTGGTAACCACCTTAATTGCTTCCTCAGCCTACTCCATGGCTGCTCGTTGCGGAATAGAAACATCAGCTAATGTCATTTTTGCCAATGGTGGTGGTTATTGTAAAGTAGATCCAAGTATGGGTAACCGTTTTGAGGGTGTTACACCGGTTAGGATTATAAAAAATTCAGAGTTAGATTTTACCGACATTGACCATATTGAGCTTGTTTCAACTGCTAATGGTTATGGATTAGAAATGGGTCATTCCCTAAGTGGTACTAACGGCAATGAAGGTGGGAAAGCAACCTTCCAGAATCTGACAACCCGAGCCAGCACAGTACAAAACTCCCGAGGAATTTATCTGGGTAAAAATGCCACACTAACTATAAATGGTAATCTTACGTCTACTAAAATGGCGAATGCAGCGGCCACAATAGAGATAGCAGATCGTTCTGATTATATGGAAGTTAAAGGAAACACCACGCTAATAACCAATAATGGCAACACCGGCAATGGTACTGATGGTCTGCGCAATTGGGGCAATATCGTATTTGGAGGTAACCTAAATATTGATATCCAGAAAAAAGGCATAGGTCTCGTTTCATATGGCGGCAACATCACTTTAAAAAAAGATTCCAATATCAAATATGCCATCAACAACGCCATATCTTTTAAATATGATTCCGGTAATTCAGATTCGGATAGACTGATTTCTAACTATGGCACATTAACCCTAGATAGCCCTTCAACTAATGCGGCAGTATTCAATAACGTTCCTACCGGTACGCGATCAACATTTATCAATGAAGATAATGCCAACTTCTATGCCGGACGTCGTGATGCATTTGTTAATGCCGGAGATGGGTCATTAATTATTCATAACAAAGCAGGCAGCACCATAGAATCGATTGATGCCAATATACTGAACAATACTGCCAATGGCACCATCGTAGCGACTAATAATGGATCATTACTTGGTCACATTCACGCCGACAAAGGCGTCATTAATTTAAATAACAATAAAGATGGCTCATTACTGGGTCACATTGATGCCAATCAAGGCACCATTAATTTAACTAATCATGGTCAAATAACTGGTAAAATTGATTCTGGTGACGGCATCATCGATCTGAATAATACCGGTATCTGGGAAAGCACTGAACATTCAACGCTCACTAACGTGACCAATGCTGGCACCATTCTATTCAAACATCCACCTGCCATCACTCGCTCTACTGCTACATTATTCAATCTGGATATCACCGGTAATTACGTCGGCAATAATGGTATTGTAAAAATGCATACCGTATGGAACGCGCCTGGCAATGAAAATGGTGACAATTCCCAGTCTGATGTACTGAATATTGCCGGTACAGCTACAGGCAATACAACCATTATTCCCGTTTCTGCCAATGGCACTGAGAATATCATTGATGGCAATGTAAAACAGGTAAAAAAAATTATAAATACCATCCCAGTGGTAAATGTCGCTCAAAGTAGTGCTGATGTCGCTTTCACTGGCACAGCAAAAACCACTGGAGCCACCGAGGCTCAATTAAAAAAACGTACCACAGATGAAGGGAAGGATGAATATTACTGGTCTATCACTGCTGACACAACTGGTCCTGATAAGCCGGTTAAGCCGGTTAAGCCTGATGAGCCTGATGAGCCTGATGAGCCTGATGAGCCTGATGAGCCTGAAAAACCCAAGCTAATATACGCCGATGCTGTAGCCGGTTATATCCTTATGCCTCGTGTCAATCTGGAACAAGGATTTGCCAGCTTAGCTACTTTACGCCAACGTCGCGGTGATACATTTGTTGAAGGCGGTAAAGGTCGTACTTGGGCTCGTACCTTTGGCAAACATCAGA